>JBBKVN010000514.1:0-3606 GCA_037968455.1 Rhodoferax sp. | reverse complement strand
GGAAACATCGAGATCCAATTGCCGGGATCTTGCCAACAGGATCGCCACATCAGCATTGCTTTTTTCGGCGCGGTACAGGTTCTGGATATATGAAAGTGTCAACTCGTCGAGGGAGGACTCCTCGTACAGCCGTGCAATCAAGGCTTTGCGCGGAAAAATGAGTGTCAACAGCGCCACAATCAGCACCGCCACAAAAAGAAGATGCCAATTGGACGCCAGATCGAGCCGAGGGATTTCCCCGTCAATTCCTGCATAACGCTTGGAGCGATCGGGCAGCATGGTCTTTTAGTTCATAGTGAGACAGATTGGCGCTTTGACTCGCCGGCGAAAGCACTTTGGATCCCAGTCGAATCTGACAGGTGCCCACGTTGGCCAGCGTGAATTTGAGCGGAACTTCACCAATCAAGTCCCACTGAAAACCATTGCTGGTTGCCAAGAACGAGTCAATGCGGGCATTGGCCGACACCAGCCAAGGCGCGCTGCCAGACTTGGGTGTGAGGACGAGGCGGACATCATCGCCAGTTGAATGGATATAGGTGTCATTGGTACCAGTGCGATAACCGGCGATTGCTTGACTGCGTGCCACATCGGGCACGCCAAACGAATGGGGCACTCTCAGCGTGCGCAAATCGGCGCCGCCGCGAATCCGCCACCCATGGGCGGTACGAGCAACTGCCATTCTCTGAAAATCAAGCACTTTGCGCGCATAGGCTGATACGTAGACAGGCGTGGTTTCCTGAGCCATGGCATACCCAAACACCTTGTCTAACGACTGCATACCAGCCAACTTGGTTGTGATGTAGGTGTGAAAGTAGATGTTCAACGGTTTCAAGCGTCGAGGGGATTCTGTGATCTCGAAGGTTTCAATGACGCGCTCATAACCATAGAAGGGCCCCCGCCACAGGTTGGTATAGACGTTTTCGTTTTGGTTGGGGGCAAAAACCTGAAACCCGCCCGGCAAGGGAACACCAAATCCCTCGACCTTCGTTAAGGACGGCTGAGCCCGAGTGGCAACAGTGTCGCCACCATTCATATTCAACACCCCCATCTTTTGGGTCCAGGCCATTGCTTCTCCACCTGGAACGCAATTTCCGGTCCAGAAGAACATATCAACCTTTTTACTAGGCGGCGCCAGTCGAGTATTGATGTAATCAATCGAGCCTTTGATTTCCCGCTCGAGATTGAACTCATATCCTGGGACAGGCAGGTGGTAGTCGCCTTCGGAATTCGGGTCAGAAGTGCTCTGTCCGGCCTTTCGCCAGTTAAAGGGATGGGTGTAACTGTGAGAGGCCAGCGCCACGTGTGGGGATTTGAAGATCGTTCGAGCTGCCGACTCGGCGCGGTTCGACAATTCAGGGTAGAGGCCTTGGGGCGACAACTCGGCCTCAATTACTGAGAGCGTCATGGGAACCGGGTATTTGTTGACGACCCGATCACGCAATACCTCGCCTGCCAAGGGGTTGCCCGGTAACTCGGACCGGCTGACGAACCCATCACCATCCATGTGAACCATGAGTATGCGCCGCCCACTCTCGGTGGTGACATCTGGCACCGGCATCGGGGTCAGCTGAAGACTTTGAGTCAAAAACAAGAAAGGGTCGATCACCCATCGATCCCCCGCATTGCCAGGCAGCGTGGCGACGGCGTAGGGTTCCATCACATAGCCACCCCAGGGGGTGATGGCCGCCGCCACTTGCGTCATGGCCCCGCGTTTGAGCGTCAACAGTGGCTTGCCTGTTTGCAAAGCCAAAGAAAAAAAGCTGTCTGGCTGCGGCCTCGGAGCCCGTTCGAACCCGACGGATGGGTCTTGCTGTACCACAGCAATAGGCGACAAGTCTGCCGGTGGGAAGTTGGCGCTCAGGCCCATTGACTGACCTAGCGCGCTGTCAAGCAGAAGATCGGTTTGATTCATCACTGAAACAGGAACCGTGTCAACAATCTGTCGACCCACCCATTGCGCCAAACCACGTGCCTTGTTTTCGGCAAGCGCGCCATTGAGCCAAATGAGGACCCCGGCATAACGGCCCTTCAGCGAAAAGGCCGGCAAATGGTCGGGGTCCACATATTCGGGCACGTAACCCAAATAGTTCAAAGGCATCGATGCCAAGCGCACCACATCCAGCCCGCGAAGTTGGTACTCATCGCGGATTGGACTGTGCACCACCAGGACCTTGCGCGGCATGACTTCCACGCTTCCCACACCGATTGAGCCCAAGTCGGGCGTAGACACCCAGGGCGAGAATCCCAATTCAGAGATCTTGCGCGCCGTGTCGCGAGCCAAGGCTCGCTGGGCCGCCGGCACATAGTCGATCGCGATGACGGATAAATTGAATTCATCCTTGGCACGCCTCAGTTGGCCAAGCAGCCAGGTTCGATCTTGCTCACTCACCTCTTTGTATTGGGTTTTGCCTGCGTCGTACCCCTGAAATAGTGACTCCGCTGCAATGGCCTCAACCAGTTGGTGAGTGCGTTCGAGTATCTCGAAGCCGCGGTTGAACACCAGTTTCAGGTCAGGGTAGCGTTGCTTGACGGCTTTCAAAACGGCGACCATACCCGCTTCCTGAGCGGCCCGATCCTGGGGCGTCTTGCTGAAGAGTTGGTATGAGTCCAAGGTGTCGAGAAACACCGTTCGGTAGCCCTGTGACCATAAAGGCCCAATCACCTCATCGCGAAAGAATGCCGGCCAATCCACCTGCGCTTGATCGATCAGGCGACTGCCCCAGTCTTTGTTCTCGCCGCGAAACCAGGTCGATGGAATGTGTTTGGCGTAGGGCTTGGAAGGCTGAACTTCACCCAGCGCCACATAGGCTGCCAATCGTGTGTGTTTTAAGCCGGGCAAGGCCGGGTTGGGGACGTGGTCTGGGTCAACCACCACCAAATCAAAGGCCTGAAGTTCATCCCACGGCGGATTGGCACCGTAAAAAAAAGCCACAGCAGGCGAGTCGGTGGCGGCATTGGCCGATACCGCGGGCTGACACGCACACCAGCACATCAACAACGCCAACCACTTTTTCATAATTTTTTTCTCCAAACTACCGCGCCCCGTCTGTTGACGTTCACCTATTACTGCTCTTTGTCGGGCCGTGAGGACATGCACTACACAATCTATCGAGGTACTTTTTGGCTTCAAACGAGAGCGTCTACTCTCTTGTTGATCCTCCAACTTCCCACAAGGCACAGATATAAATTTGCATAGGAGGTGCGGTGGGGGATTTTAGCGACTAGTCACCCTGCTTGACCGCGGGCAATGTCACTAGTGGCGCTGTTTGAATACCGATCTATACAGGCCTTCAGCCGCCTAAAAAAACTTAAATTTAGGGAGTTGGATTTCGGCAGTGCTATGGATCTCATCTGCATTCGTGGAAAAGTCACCGTCTGGAAGCCCAATCTGATCTCGGGCTACCTGCCATTGGCGAGAGGCAGAAACTGGCCCTGTTCCGAAATAAAGGCCCCACCCTCAATGACCGCTGCAGCCGCCATTGGCATGTCTAGTGGCGCAAAGGTCGCCGGTCCAAGTGTTGGGTACCTACTCTGGCGCCGGGAAATCAAGCACTTGGGGAGTGGCTGGAGTGTCAGTTTCCGTGGTATTCCGCAATTGATCAGAGT
>JBBKVN010000513.1:0-2582 GCA_037968455.1 Rhodoferax sp. | reverse complement strand
ACGCCATCGGCATCGACGGCAATTGCAGGATGGATTCTGCATTCATGGCTGTGTGCTCCTGATCATCCGGCTCATTGGGCCGTCCAGCCGCCGTCGATGGGCATCACCGCACCGGTGATGCTGGCCGCAGCGTCGGTACACAGGAACGCCGCGTAGGCTGCCACCTGCTCGATGGTGACGAACTGTTTGGTGGGCTGCGCGTGCAGCAGTACGTCGTCAATCACCTCCTGCTCAGTCAACCCGCGCGCCTGGGCCGTGTCGGGAATCTGCTTTGCCACCAACGGCGTCCAGACATAACCCGGGCACAGTGCGTTGGCGGTGATGCCCTGGGTGGCCACTTCCAACGCCACGGTCTTGGTGAAGCCGGCAATGCCGTGTTTGGCGGCCACGTAGGCAGACTTGAATGGGGATGCGACGAGCGCGTGCGCCGAGGCCACGTTGAGCACCCGGCCCCAGCCTTTGGCTTTCATGCCGGGCAAAGCTAAACGCGTGGTGTGAAACGCGGCCGACAGGTTGATGGCGATGATGGCGTTCCATTTGTCCACTGGGAACTCATCCACCGGCGCCACATATTGAATGCCCGCGTTGTTCACCAGAATGTCAATGGCGCCCCATTCGCTGATGGCCTCCTCCATCATGGCTTGGGTGGCCACGGGGTCTGACAAATCGGCACCGCTGTAGCGCACGCTCACGCCGTGCAGTTGCGCCAGATCGGCGCGTAGTTGCTCAATGGTTGCGGCTTCGCCAAACCCGTTGAGCACGATGTCATGGCCCGCTGCGGCCAAAGCCGTCGCGATGCCCAGGCCAATGCCACTGGTTGATCCGGTGATGAGGGCGGCCTTTTTGAGCCGGCGTGGGGGCGTGTGGGGCATGTGCAAATCCAGGAAGTATTCGGCTGCAAGCCACATGGCCTGTCCCCTTCTGTCGCCGCCCTTCACCCGATCCTTACACTGACATCGCCGGCACCGTTCGAATTGGAGCTGTCGACTGTGTGTGAATCCAGGCGTTGACGGATCGATCGGACGACCTCGCCAGAATTTCACCCGCTCACAAATATCAGCGGCACCCGCGGTCCGTAGAAGGCAATCGATATGACGCCCAGTTGACGTCACCGTCCATCACGCTGTCGAAGTGGCTGGTCATGCATCTCCAGGCGAAGACGGTGTTGTTCAAGCGCGGCGGCACATGGACCATGGCGAGACCACTGGGCTGGAAATAGCCGCTGGTTTGGAGTTGGGTGACGCCATCGCTCTCGCCAACGACAGTGTTGTTCCTGACGGTTTTCATCGAACAACGCCTTGATGCACCCAGAAATTCGACCAGCGTGGAAAAATCGTTCGCCACGAAGGTCAAGCGGGATGAGGAAATGCATCGGTGTATTTGCCGGTCAAAGCGCTACAGGCTGCCGTAGCGCCCCGTATCGCTCAGCCCCGTGAAAGCGGATCGCTCGGCCAGTTGGGAACTTTCAATCAAGGCTGTGCACCGTGATGGCAAGGTCGTCAAGTGAATTCCAGATGCCTTGCTGCCAAGAGGCCGTGTTGAGCCGCGCAGCGACATCGGTCCGCTGTTTCGCATCGATCTGCTGCCGCGCGGACGGCGGGTGGACGCATGAGCGATTTCCAAAAATATCTGTCACGTTTTTTCAGGCTATTGCGACCAAGGTCATGACGGCACTGCAGATCGCAGCGTCGCAAACCCGAAAGGAAATATCATGAAAACCCTCTTCTCTACTATGGCCATTGCCATCTCCGCTCTCGTTGCTGGCCAAGCCCTGGCCGCCGACCCTGCCGCCTCCAAGACACGCGCCGAAGTTAAGGCTGAATTGACCGAAGCCATTCGCAGCGGCGACATGACCGCCAACCGCGACCGCGGCGTCACCCTCAAGCAGCTGTATCCCCATCTTTACCAACAGCAACCAGCCGTTGTGGGCAAGACTCGGGCCGAAGTGAAAGTTGAACTGGCCGAAGCCATTCGCAGCGGCAACATGATCGCCAACCGCGACCGCGGCGTCACCCTCAAGCAGCTGTATCCCCAACGTTACGAACAGCAGCCGGTAGCTGTGGGCAAGACACGCGCCGAAGTGAAAGATGAATTGGCCGAAGCCATTCAAAGCGGCAACATGCCCGCCAACCGCGACCGTGGCGTCACCTTGAAGCAGCTCTATCCGGGCCGCTATGAATCGCAGTCTTGAGCCTGGTCGACAACCATGAGGCAAGGACTACCGAACGGGTCCAGTAGAGCAATAAAAGCGACAACACCAACCGCTCAGAAAGGGAATGGCCAGGCGAAGGTTTTCTGGGAATACATTCCATACTCACTGAGATCCGAAGCGCTTCCGGCCCCGGCTGGAAGCGCTGTTTTACTGGGTCAAAGCACCGGTGGTGAGGCCCCTGCTGCAAGCGAAGGTCGATCGCAGCAATGGGCACTGGTCGTCGGCATTCGCCGTTGCGGAAATACGTTGGCTGTAAGATGCAGATGGTTTAACGGACTGAGTCTCACAGCCGTTGGTAGTGCGCATTGGCGACCAACACAGCCCCAGGAGACGCCACCCATGAAGACCTTCAGCGACACCAGTGTGTCCA
>JBBKVN010000512.1:0-7360 GCA_037968455.1 Rhodoferax sp. | reverse complement strand
GAAACATCTATTACCGTTACCTTCGTCGAAGGCGCAGGTACGGGGCAAGGCTTCATTCCTGATTTGTTTCAACTTGTCACTCCACCGGGAATCACTATGAACAACTGTGCGTCAATGTTCTCCTGCGCGCTGGCTCAGCGGGGGCAATCGTGATCGAGATCCGCAAGGGCCAGGCGCCGGCCCCCATTGAGCGCACGGAGTTCAGCGTCCGATTTCGTGCCTCCTACATTGATCCGGCTTACCGCGCGGAGGATCAGGCCATTACGCGTCTTGAAGAACTAGCGTGGGCGGCCTATACGGAGGGCCGCAAGGCCCCGTTCACGCAGAAGGCGGGTCCCGGCTACGCCGATCCCGACTATGACCTGTCCACCGAATGGATTGCCACGAAGGAACGCATCCTGGAAGCGCAACAGCGCTGGGCTGACCCGTCCGGCTCCTCCCGGGTGTTGCTGATTTGCGGCGCTGCGCGCAACGACGGAACCTGCCCCGGCGAGATATCCAAGTCGTTCCGTTTGTTACAAATCTCGCGCGAAGTGATGGAGCAGAGCAACATCGAGGTCGATGTGCTGGACCTGAGCTTGCTCACCTCCGACTACGCACGTCATATCCATCCCTGCAAGGGCTGCGTGTCGACCGCAATGCCACTATGTCACTGGCCGTGCAGTTGTTACCCCAACCATGCGCTCGGCCAGACGCATGACTGGATGGCCGAGATCTACGAGCGCTGGGCCGCCGCGCATGCGGTACTCATCGTCTCGCCCGTGTACTGGTACCAAAGCCCCAGCCCCTTGAAGCTGATGATTGACCGGCTGGTGTGCGCCGATGGCGGCAACCCTGACCCGACCTCGACCTCGGGTAAGAAGGCGAGCAAAGCCAAGGCGCTGGAGATGGCCGACTGGGACTACCCCCAGCATCTGGCCGGACGCGCCTACGGGCTGATCGTGCACGGCGACGTCGCGGGCGTCGAAGGTTCGCGCCGTGCGCTGTCAGACTGGCTGGACTGGATGGGTTTCATTGACGCCGGTGCTCAGGCACGATTGGACCGCTACATCGGCTACTACGAGCCGTACGCCACCAGCCACGAGGCGCTGGACCGGGACACGGCGGTGCAGGAAGAAGCGCGCAACGTAGCACGCGCGGTGGCCCAGGCCGTGGTCGAGTTGCGTGCTGGTCGACTGCAGGCGGTGCAGCCCAAGCTGTCTCGTCCGCGGACAAAATAGGCGATTCGCTGGCACGTATAGACAGAAAAGTTGTGGACGAATATCTGTCCTGACGCCGGCAACCACGAATAATGGCGCTCGGCACGGGGACTCATCCCGGCATCTCTCCAGATCGCGACCGGCCTCCGGTCTCGGTAGCCGTCACTTCTGCTTGGCGAGCCACTGGTCGAACCGGGTGATCTCCTTCTTCTGGGCTGCAATAATCTGCCGGGCCATAGCTTTCATGGCAGGTGATTTTCCTTGTGCAAGCTCGATAGTTGACATGTCTACACCTTGTTGATGGTGCATTTTCATCATCATCGCGAAGTCCTTGTCGCTGTCGCCAGTGATCGACATCTTCTGCATGCTGTCCATACCCGCCATCATCGCCTGCTTCATTTCTTCGGAACCGCTGGGGCGTTGTTGCATGTGCCCTTGGGGCATGCTGGCGGGTGCGACAGGTTCTGGTGAGGTCTGCGCCTGTGCGGCAGCAGACACCAGGCAGAGCGCCGTCAAGGGCACCAGACAAAGTGCCCGGACTGATTGGATCATCTCGTATTTCATGGATTCTTCTTTCAATATGGAGCGGGCGCTAGCGAGCCATGGTGGTACAAGCTTCAGCACAGCGCTGACAGGCTTCGGCGCAGCGCTGGCAATGCTCCATCGCGTGCTTGGCGCACTCAGTGGCGCAAGTTTTACACACCTGGGCGCAAAGGGAACACACCGCATTCAGGTGCTCGTCGCCGCGCGCGATCGACGCAGCAGCAAGACGGCACACATCGGCGCATTCCATGTCCAGCGCAATGCAACGAACCATTGCTTTGGGGTCCTGCTCCTTAAGGCAAGCGCTGGCGCACTGAAGGCAGGCGGCGGCGCATTCGTTGCAGGCCAGAAGGCATTCTTTCTCGATTTGACTAAGCATCTCAATCTCCGGTAGTTGTTGAAGGGTCGATAGCGCATCGTCGCATCGCCCGTGCCGGCAGTCTGTGCGCTCGCACACCAACATCAAAAGAAAAAACGGGATTCACGGGTGCAAAGAAGTGCTGCATTCGACACCGCACAGACTGCGCCTCGCCGAGTCGCTATTGTTCTCAACTTGGGAGATAGCGGACCTTGTGTGGAGCGGTTGGCCGCATATAGAGATGATTCACAGGAGTAGTGCATGGACAAGACCAACCCCTCAAAAGCATTTGGGGCCTTCAAGCCGGTGGGACACACCGTGATCGCCTACCGGTCCGATGCGGATCTGCAGGCGGCGGTGAATCTATTGACTGAGGCGGGATTCGCCAATTCGACCTGGGGCCGCTACACGCCTGCAGAAATGAAGGGCCAAGTCGATTCGGAGCTTCAAACTGCGAGCCCGCTCGCCTCATTCGGCTATGAGCTGGACTTGGTCAAGGCCCATGGGGTACTGGCGGAAAGCGGGTGCAGTTTTCTGGTTGTGCACGCCCCCGACGAGGCCCAGGCAGAACGCGCGGCTGTCGTGGCGCGAGCAACAAAAGCCATTACGGCGCAACACTATGGCACCTTCATGATCGAGGACGTCATCGCGTTGACACCGGGAGACGCCCCGGCGTCCTAGTTCGTGTTGACCCAATCGAGTCCCCTGAAGCGATGTGCTGGCGCGGAATTGGCGCGGAGGCGCCAGCAGGTCGCGGTGCCAAGGCAGAGTGGCTGTTGGCGTTGCAACAATCAACTCGGCTCACGAGCGTGAAGCCACATCGAGCGGCGCCGGGCAATCCCCGCACGCGCAGTTCCTGTCGTATGCGTCCAGTGCGACGGCTCTGTTGGCAGTTATTGACAAGAACGGGGCCAGCTAGGTGGTGATCAATGACATCGATGCCAGCCGGAAACTCCCGATTGCAGCCGAACATGGCACATAGGTCGACAACACCGATCAAAAAAATCCTCGTAGAACGTGCCAATCACCACTGAACCAGCACTTGCTCATCTATTGCTTCACCCACCGCCACACTTTGTCACTGACCGACATTGGTCGTCCTCGGGGCTACAGTAAATTGAATTGGGTGCCCCGCTGAGCATCAGTTGATGGATCCAACGACTGGCCTCAGGCAGGCAATTTTGTAATCTGAACTTCCGGTTTTGGCACGTTGAGATCCGCCACGAACGCCTTGTGAGGGGCAATGGATTGAGCAGCCCGTAAGCTGACTGCCGTGACCGGCGGCAATGTGTCTAATGCGGGTATCGGTCAGGAACATCGGAGAAGATCTCGGCGCTGTCAGGAACAGACACCAAGCCGAAATTAAACTTGCTGATCTGCCATCCAGTTAGCCGCCATTGGGGGTTACGACGCCAAGCGGCAATCAAATACGACAGGGCCTTATGTGAAGCCTCGACCTGGCGAGCCAGACCCCAGCCGATGGCTTGGCGGTCGAGGCACCCCCACACACGGCATCAATAAAAAAACAACACTTCGCCCCCCCACAATCTTGCGTTGATTTAAATCAGGATTAAGTGGGAAAGCGGCTACATTCGCACGACTTGTCACACACTCAAAGGAAAAAATCACATGACCTATCACTTCAAACGCACAAGCGCGGCCCTGCTCGTCACCGCGCTACTGACGGCCTGTGGCGGCGGCGGGGGCACACTGACCAACATCGCCAGCGGCGTTGCCAGCAAAGGCCCCTTAAACGGCGCCACCGTCTGCGCCTACGCCATCGCCGCCAGCGGCCAGCAAGGCGCGCAAATTGGCAACTGCACCACCACCGACGCAACAGGCAACTACAGTGTGGACCTGGGCGGCTACACCGGCCCGGTCCTCTTTAAAGCCGAAGGCGGCAGCTACATAGACGAAGCCACCGCCACAAAGGTGAACTTAAGCGCACCACTTCGCACCATGGTGGCCAACGCCAGCGGCGGCCCGATGAGCGTAGCGATTACCGCCTTAACCGAGTTGGCCTACCAAGGGGCCGTCGCCCAAACAGGCGGCCTGAGTAGCGCCAACATCCAAAGCGCCACCGCCAGCGTACAAAACAACTTCGGCATTGCCGACATCACGGGCACCCAGCCGGTGGACGCGCTCAACCTGCCGGGCAACGCCACAGAGGCGCAAAAGAACTACGCGCTGGCGCTGGCCGGCGTCTCGCAATACCTCACTGACAGCAAGACCGACCTAGGCACAGGCCTGGCCACCCTGCAAGCCTGCCTGGCCACGCCTGCGACCGGCTGCGGCAGTGGCGCCACCAGCGTAGGCGCCACACTGAGCACCGCCATAACCACCTTCACCGCCAACCACAGCGCCTACACGGGCTTACGCGGCAGCACGGGGAGGGTGGCCTTCTTTGGCAGCGTGACCGCTGCACCCAGCAACGGTGCCAATGGCGCCACAGGATTGACGGATGCCATAGGAGCCACCGGTGCCGCTGGCCCTGTCGTGATCCCTTTCCCCGTTGACCCTGACCCTATCGTGCTGATCCCTATCCCGATCTGGGAGACGGTCAGCGGCGCAACGCAAGCCCAAGCCAACTATGGCTATATGGCCAACAATGTGGTACAGGTCGCCGTCACACTGCCTGCCTCGGCCAGTTTGAGGGTGGGCGATATTATCCAGGTCGGTAGCATCGGCACGGGGGGGTGGAAGATTCTCCATAATGACGGGCAATCCACAATCACCAAAAATATTCGCGGTACCAGCTCGACCCCGACGACGGGGCCAATCATCGGCTGGCAGGGCGACGCCATTGAGCTGCAGTATGTCGCACCCAATACATTTTCGGTGTCGAACTACCTGGGAACTGTATTCCCGTTGCCTACCGGCTTTGTTACCCAGGGGGGGCTCACATGGGTGCCGTTGACGGACACCCCCTACACCTACCCCCATGCAGCCACATTCTGTTCGAGCAGCTTCAATGGCTTATCCGGCTGGCGCTTGCCGACGCAACCAGAGTTGATGGCCTTGTACAGTTCGGGCGCGATGAACAATCAGGGGTGGGAGTTGGTCGGCACCTGGTCGTCGACGTCCGACGCCCCCGACTACCACGACGGCGTCTTCCTGAACGTCGGCCGCGTCGACGAGTACTACCTCTGGGACAATCTCGCCGCGACGTGTGTTCGCTAGAGTCACGCCCGCTCATGGGAATGAGTGCAGCCAGACATGTTTAATGCGCAACTGGGCGTAGCTGGCGACAGTGGGCAGGAAGTAGCGTTTGATCGGCCCCAGCATGTCATGGTAAATCTTTCGCCGCAGGTGGTAGGTGTTGGCATGGCCCAATTGGCCGTAGTAACTGTTGAGCGTGGCCAGCATGCGCTTGAGGAGGGCCGGGCTGGCCGTGAGCGGGGGTGTCAGTTGGTGCAGCGCGAGCCATTGCGGCCAGGTGCCGTGTTGCGGCGTTGAACCCAAGGGGTGGCGCGCTGGCAGCAGTGGTTTGACGAAGGGGCGGGGCTGCCCCCGGGCCAATGACTGCTTGCTGACCCAGATCAGCCTGCCAATTTGACGGCAGGTGTGACCCGTGCCGCTGCCCTGCCGAAATTGCAGTTGATGTCATGTAAGTTCAGTTGCTCAAACGGCCGTTTGATAGACACCCCAGAACCATGCTCGCCAACCGCACTTTTTTAGGCGGTTCGTGTTCATCAACTGATTCGAAAATCAGTGTAAAGTGAATGTATAAGTTGACCCAGTAGTGTCCCAACGTTTTCACGCTTGAACGTCGTAAGTTAATGATGCACCTTGGTTTTTCGGTATTTCATTCTGGTCTCGATTTGAACGTCGAGTCCATGACTTATGGTCTTTTGCGTCTGCACGCAAAAGGCCACCATGAACCAAGGCAAACTTGTTTTTTCTCAACTCATGGCGTTGCTGCCACTGAGCACTTTTCGCCGCTGCGTTGCCAGGCACCGAGGCGATCACAAGGTCCAGGACTTCACCTGTATGGACCAGTTCTTGACGATGGCTTTTGCCCAGCTGACCTACCGCGAGTCGTTGCGCGATATCGAGGTCAATCTTCGCGCACAGGCCAATCGGCTTTATCACATGGGCTTGCGCTGCAAGACCGTCTCGCGCAACACGCTGTCCAATGCGAATGCCACACGGCCCTGGCAGATCTACGCCGACTTTGCGCAACACTTGATTGCAATGGCTCGGCCTTTGTATGTGCAAGACCCGTTGGCCATCGACCTGGACGCAACGGTCTACGCCTTCGACGCCACCACCATCGATCTGTGTCTGTCGGTGTACCCATGGGCTCCGTTTCGCACGCACAAGGCGGCCATCAAACTGCACACTTTGCTCGATTTGCGTGGCTCCATTCCCACGTTCATTCACATCACCGACGGCAAGACACACGAGGTCAACACCTTGGATCACTTGTGCATCGAGCCCGGCGCCTACTATCTGCTCGATCGCGGCTGCCTCGATTTTCAGCGGCTGTTTGTGATCCATCAGGCCAACGCCTTTTTTGTCACCCGCGCCAAGTCCAACACCAAGTTCAAGCGCCGCTACTCCAACCCGGTGGACAGAGCCAACTCCAACATCGTCTGCGATCAGACGGGTGTTTTGAGCGTTTACTATTCCAGCAAAGACTATCCAACCACGCTGCGCCGTGTGGTGGCCAAGGACGAAAGTGGCAAGCGAATCACGTTTTTGACCAACAACTTTGCACTCAAACCGGAGTTGATTGCGGACCTGTACCGCCAACGCTGGCAGGTCGAGTTGTTCTTCAAGTGGATCAAACAGCACCTGCGAATCAAGACATTTTTTGGAACCACAGAGAACGCGGTCAAGACGCAGATCTGGATTGCGGTGTGCACCTACGTGCTGATCGCCATTGCCAAAAAACGCCTGCATCTGCCCAACAGTCTTCATGAAATCCTACAAATCCTGAGCTTGACCATGTTTGAAACAACCCCAATAAATCAACTACTTACACCGCCTGATCCCAACAAGAATTCAGAATTCGAGGCCCAACAGCTCTCCCTCCTCTGAAAAACGTTGGGACACTACTGAAGTTGACCAGTGACTGAACTGGACTGCCCGTAACCTGCCTGTCGTGGCTGGCAGCTATTGTTAAGGGTTGTAGGATGCCCACCCGAAGCGGCATCGCAATGTGCCAAAGTGGAGCTTCGCAGCAACCACTTGAACAGATATGCACAAAGCGGGTTCTCATAGACACCTCCCGAACGGCGGATCTGTGAACAGCGCG
>JBBKVN010000511.1:0-5949 GCA_037968455.1 Rhodoferax sp. | reverse complement strand
GCGCCGCATAGGCGACCACCGTGTGGGTGGTGCCCAGGTCAATGCCAACGATGAAGTCGCTCATGCTGCGGTGTGTCAGGCCTTGCCGCGCACGTCGAACTCCACCTTCCAGCGTTCGTCGCTCTGGCTGGCCAGCGCGGTGAGGGCCAGGGTGCCGGTCTCGGTGGCGACGGCGCGCAGGGTGACTTGCACCACCTCGCCCACGCGTCGGCCTTCCACTGGCAGGGTGGCTTGAATCTCGCCCAGTTCCTGCAATTCGTCGGGCTGCCAGAAATCCAGCATGGTGCCCAGGGTGTCTTGGCGCCGCACGGACGAGCCAAAAAAGCGCAGGTGAACGGGCTCGCCCACCACCAGGCCAAATTCCTGCGTCTGCAAGTCGGCCTCCGTGCCTTCTTCCATGCCAAACGGCGCAATACACAGGGCTTGAATCGGCGGTTCCATGCCGGGGATGGCGGGCATGCTGGATTCAACCGCCACGTAATAGGCGCGGGCGGTGCCGCCGCGAATGCGCACGCCTTGACCGCGCCGCACATAGCCGTAGTAAGCCGCACCGCGGGCCACGGCCAGGTCCATGTCGGCGCCGGTGAGCATGCGTGCGGGCGCGGCTTGTTCGGCCGTCAACCAGGTGTTGAGGGTGCTGAGGGTGCGCTCAGCCAGCACATCAGATTTGAAAACGCCGCCGTTGAACAGCACAGCCGTGGGGTGCAGGAAGCTGGCATCCGTGTTCACCGGGCCGGCAAAACCTTCCAGTTCGGCTGTGGCGCCCGCTTGGCGACCCAGCAGGGCGGCCAAGTGGCGGGTCACGCCCGCGTCTTGGGCGTAGGGCAGGCCGAGCTGAGTCAGGCCGCTGCGGGTGCGGGTGACGGGGCGGGCCGCCGCCTCCACGGCAGGGAAGAAACCTTCCAGAATGGTGTTGCGCACCTCGTCCTGGGTGAGTTCGGTGCGGATGGAGCCGCCAATGAGTTTGGAGCCGCGACTGGGTACCACGATGGAGTGGGTGGCCAAGGTGGCATCACTCAGCAGCGCTTCTTTGGCGCTGCGGCAGGCGTAGGTGAGGGCGCGCATTTGCCAGGGGTCCAGCGTTTTGCCGTCAGCGGCCAACTTGCGGGCGACGATGTGGGCCAGGGTCAGGTCCATGTTGTCGCCACCGAGCAAGATGTGGTCGCCCACGGCCACGCGGTGCAGCTCCAGTTGGCCGTCACGCTCCAGCACGGTGATCAGGGAAAAGTCACTGGTGCCGCCACCCACGTCGATCACCAAAATGATGTCGCCCGGCTTGACGTCTTTGCGCCAGCCGCCTGCGCTGGCCTGAATCCAGTGGTAGAGCGCGGCTTGGGGCTCTTCCAGCAGGGTCAGGTTGGCGTAGCCGGCAGCACGTGCGGCCTCGGCCGTCAGCTCCCGCGCGGCCGGGTCAAACGAGGCGGGAATGGTGACCGTGACGTCCTGTTGATCAAACGGGGCGTCGGGGTGGGCCTGGTCCCAGGCTTGGCGCAAATGCGCCAGGTAGCGGGTGGACGCTTCCAGCGGGGAGACGCGGGTGACCTCGGGCGGCGCGTCGTTGGGCAGTATCGAAGCCCGGCGGTCCACGCCGGGGTGGCACAACCAGCTTTTGGCGCTGGACACCAGCCGGATCGGTGTCAGCGCGCCCCGGGCGCGGGCAAATTCGCCCACGGCGAAGTCCTGCGTGCTGGACCAGGGCAAGTGCAAGTCGCCCTCGGCCAATTCAGATTCATGGGGTAGGTACAAAAATGAGGGCAGCAAGGCGCCGCCGTCTACGCTGCCCGGCGCAGTGAGTTGGGGAATGTCGAGCACGCCGTAGACGGTTTTCTCACCCTCGCTGGCCTCAATGTCCACGTAGGACAGGGCGCAGTGGGTGGTGCCCAGGTCAATGCCAATGGCGAAGCGGGGCGCGCTCACAGCTCCACCTCGGCTTGCGCCAGCACGGTGGCGTCATGGCCTTCGGCCAGCTTGGGCAGTCGCACCTCGGTCGCGCGCCAGCCGCGGTGGCTGAGTTGGCCGGTGAACGGCGCTTGGCCCACCACATTGCCGGTCAGGCGGACGGCGCGGGCGTCAAAGCCCTGAGGCAGGGTGAGGCGGCTGCCTTCGGCCTCAATGCGAACCGGGGCCAGGCTAAAGTGTTCTCGCAGCACTTTGTTGCAGCCCTCGTGCACCACGCGGGCGGCGCCACCAATGTCGGCGTCGGAGTAGCCGCTCAGGTCTTCCTGGGTGAAGTCAATCAGGCGCGCATCGCGCTGGAGCAAGGCGAGCAATTGCAGGGCCGCGTCGGGGCTGGCTTCTTTAAGGATCACCGGCGCTGGGGCGGGTGCCGGAGCCGCTCCTGGCGCTTCGGCGGGTGGGGCGACGGGCTGGCGCAAGGCCAGCACCTGTCCAGCAAAGGCCGGATTGCCCAGCGTGCTGAAGAAGGCGCCAAAGGCCAGGGGCAGGCGCCGAAAGAAGGAGGGGTTGGGTTGGGACGGGGTTGGGGTCATGAAGGGCTCCAGTGAGGTCCGGCGACAGGCCGGAAGGAAAAGTCATTGCGCACCACCCTGGGCTCCTTCGGCACCGGTCAAGCGGTTGCCGGAGCCATGGGCCACCGGGATGGTGAGTCGTTAAATAGGGTTTGCTGGCGGGGCGTCTGCCAGAGGCAAAAGCGGGCGCGCAGGCGGATTCCAGTGTAATGCCTGAGGCGGCCGGCCCGAGGCCTGCCGTGTCAGTCGCTCAGTGGGCGTGAAGACGCAACCAGCTGTCGATTTCCTGAACGGCGGCGTCCGTGGCAGCGGTGAGGGCTTGCACGCCCCCTTTGGCGTCAGCACTCGGGGCGGGGCGCCGAACGACAACGCTGTGTTGAACCACGCGGGGTGTTTGGCTGGGCTGAATCAGTGTGGCCCGCAGACGAATCAGGCCCACGCTCTGGGCGGGCGACTCAAACAACTGGCTGAACTCTTCCAGATCAATGCGCAGGGTGGCGGGCGCGGCGCTGCCGGCCAAACCGCTTTCACCCGGGTTGAGAATGGCACGACTTTGGCCCAGTTTCTCGATCAGTCGCTGGCGGATCAGCTGGGCGGGGGCCATGCTCCACCGGGCCAGGGAGTAGGGCTTGAGTTGTTGGTCGTTGGCGTAGGCCAACCGGTAGTGCACCACTTGGCTCTCCAACGCGGGCGTGGCCTCCACCGTGCCCATGATCAATGCGGCCTGGTTCGCGGTGGTCGGGGCGCCGGACTTCAGGCCGGGGCCAAAGTCATAAATCACCGCGCGTGTTGGCTGGATGGTGTTGGCACAACCGCCCAGCGCCAAAGAAAATACAAGAAATAGGGCGCCAGCCCATGATGGAACTGCGGGAGTAGCTATTGATTTTGTAGTGTTCATGGTTGTGCTGCCGGCGCAGTTTGTGCAGGTGGGGCGGAGAAACCCGCTTCCCCGGGGCCGGGGGCGATGGGGCCATGGCCGAAGATCAGGGACTGGGGGTTGTCGTTGACGGCATTCACCGCGCGACTGACCTGGCGCGCGGCCCGCGCGGTGTCGTCCACGGCCCGGTTCAGGCGCGGCAGTGAAGCTGCGTTCAAGGTTTGCCCAGTGACGGTCAGGGTTTCCACACCCAGGGCCAGTTGGTCGAGTGTGCCGCCCGGCGCACCCATGCGTTCTGTCACTTTTCTGAAGGCGGCCGCTGAGCGACGGGCTTCGTCGGCGCTCTCCCCCACCCGCTGTGAGGTGCTTTGAACGACCTGGAGCGTGGCCCGACTTTCCCCAATCAGCGCGGGCAAGTTTTTGTTCGTGTTGTTGGCAAGTTGTTGCAGGCTGAGGGCGGCCTTGCTCATGTTGTCGATGGCACTCATCAAGGTCTTCTGGTTGTCCTCAGACAGCAAGGTGTTGACTTTGTTGCTGCCCGTGATCAGCTGGCCCAGCAGGTCTTCGCCCTGGTCGCTCAGTTTGGTCATGAAGTTGCGCCGCATCGGGATGCGAGCGGGTGGCGTCCCCCCGCGGGGCAGCTCAACAATGGACTCTCCGGTGTCATCCAGTTGCACAAACGCCAGGCCAGTGACACCTTGAAAGCCGAGGGTGGCAAAGCTGGACTCGGTGATGGGCGCCTGACCGTCAATCGCCACCTGAATCAGCACGTTGCCGGGCTTCTTCGGGTCAAGTGTGATAGCGGTGACTTTGCCGACATTCACACCCTTGAATCGCACCGAGGCCTGCGGTTGCAAGCCAGTCACGGCGTCGGGGCTGGAGAGTTCGTAAATTTGCAGGTCGCGGGTGTCGCGGGTCAGCCAGACCGACAAGGCGATGACCAAGGCCAGCAACAACACCACAAAGGTGCCGGCGGCGAGGGCGTGGGATTTGTTTTCCATAAGAGGCTCTTTTTACACGCTGGCAGGGGTCGGGCGCAACAGCACGCTGGCGCGTTGGGCCCGTTCGCCCTGAAAGTAGTCGTGGATGAAAGGGTGGGGATGGCGCATGACGGTCAGCGGTTCATCACAAACAACGATGTGTTTGTCGGCCACCACGGCAATGCGGGTGCTGAGCTCAAACAGGGTGTCCAGGTCATGCGTCACCATCACTACAGTCAGTCCCAGCTCGCGGTGCAGTGAGCGCAGCAGCTGGCAAAAACCGTCCGAACTGCCAGGGTCCAGTCCGGCGGTGGGCTCGTCCAGCAGCAGCAGGGGCGGGTCCATCACCAGGGCCCGTGCCAGCGCCACCCGCTTGACCATGCCGCCCGACAAATCGGAGGGCATTTTTTGCGCTTGGGAAGGGTCCAGGCCCACCATCTGGAGCTTGACCATGGCCACGTCGTTGATCAGCGACTGCGGCAAGGTGCCGAGTTCGCGCAGGGCAAAGGCAATGTTTTCCAGCACGGTGAAGGCCGAAAACAGCGCGCCATGCTGAAACAGCATGCCAACCCGGCTGGCCGCACCGTGCGCCCCCATTTGGGAGGCCGGCTCGCCCAGCACCGTGACCGAGCCTCGGGCCGGGCTGGTCAGGCCGAGGATTTGGCGCAGCAAGACGGTCTTGCCGCTGCCCGAGCCGCCAACGATGGACAGAATTTCTCCCGCCTCGATGCGCAGGTTCAGGTCTTTGTGAATCGTGACCTCGCCCGTGCCGCTGGGAAAGGTGGACCATAGGCCTTGAATGTCGACCAAGGGGGCGGCGTCTGGGCTCATATGCCAATCTCCTTGAAGACGATGGCAAACAGCGCGTCCACCAGAATCACCATGGTGATGGAGGTGACCACCGAGGCCGTGGTGCCCGCGCCCAGACTCTCGGTGTTGGGTTTAACCCGAAGACCGTAGTGGCAGCCAATCAGGGCGATTAACAGGCCAAACACCATCGACTTGCTCAAGGCCAGTGTCAGGTTGGCAATGTCAACCGCGCGCGGCAGAGCCGAAAAGAAATAAGACGGGGTCACGCCCATCACCAGGTCCGCGGCCAACATGCCACCAAACAGGGCGGCCATGGTGGTCCACACCGTGAGCAAAGGCATCACCAGCGCCAGTGCCAGCGCCCGTGGCAAGACCAGACGGGCGCCGCGCGGAATCCCCATCACGCTCATGGCGTCCAGCTCTTCAGTGACCCGCATTACGCCAATCTGCGCGGTAATGGCCGAGCCGGAGCGCCCCGCAATCAGAATCGCGGCCAGCACCGGACCCAGTTCCCGAATCAGCGAGACGCCCAAAATGTTCACGATGAAGGTGTCGGCACCAAACTGGCGCAGCTGCAGTGACATCAGGTAGGCCATCACCACGCCAATCAAAAAGCCCACCATGGCGGTGATGGGCAAGGCGGTGGCTCCAATTCGGTAGAGGTGGCCCGAGACATCCCGCCACGGCCCTTTGCCGGGCGCGCGCACCAGTTGCACCAAGTCCAGCAGTAGCTGACCAGCCAGCCGGGTCATGTCCCGCAGGTGTTCGATTGCGACCCAGACAGCGGCGCCCAATGACAGAAACAACTGCCAAA
>JBBKVN010000510.1:0-2721 GCA_037968455.1 Rhodoferax sp. | reverse complement strand
ATTTATGAGCCCGAAGGGGCGGCGCCAGACTACTGGCGCATGGCGCGCGCCATGCATGCCTCGGGTTTTCGGGCGTCGGAACTGATTCACAACGCCTTCAGTTACCACTTTGTGCCGGCTGGGTCCATGATGGAGTCCGGTGCTCACGCCATGGGTTGCACGGTTTTTCCGGCTGGCACCGGGCAGACGGAGCAGCAAGTGCAGGCCATGACCGAGCTGCAGCCCGCAGGCTACATTGGCACACCGAGTTTCCTGAAGATCATTGTCGAGAAAGCCGCCGACCTCGGCGTGGCCTTGCCCAGCGTGAAAAAAGCCATGTTTGGCGGCGAGGCCTTTCCTCCCTCACTGCGCGACTGGTTCCTGGCGCGCGGCATTGACGGCTACCAGTGCTATGCCACAGCTGATTTGGGGCTGATTGCCTACGAAACCTCGGCGCGCGAGGGGCTGGTCATTGACGAAGGTGTGATGATCGAAATCGTGCGACCCGGCACCGGTGACCCGGTGGCACCGGGCGAGGTAGGTGAGGTCGTAGTGACCACGCTGAATCCAACCTATCCGCTGATTCGCTTTGGCACCGGTGATTTGTCGGCTATCCTGGACGGGCCGTGTCCCACGGGGCGCACCAACACGCGCATCAAAGGTTGGATGGGGCGGGCCGATCAAACCACCAAAGTGCGCGGCATGTTTGTGCACCCGAGTCAAGTGGCGGACATTGTTCGTCGCTTCCCGGAAGTGGCGCGTGCCCGCCTGGTGGTCAGTGGCGAGATGGCCAATGACGCCATGACTCTCAAGGTGGAAACCGCTTGCAGTGGGCCGGATGATTTGGCGGGCAAGCTGGGTGACGCCATTCGGGAGGTCACCAAGCTGCGAGGCGCGGTTGAATTGGTCCCGGTAGGCAGCTTGCCCAACGATGGCAAGGTGATTGAGGACGCGCGAAGTTACGCGTAATCTTGCTGACTCAGGGCTAGGCTTGTCTTAAACGCCCCAGACGACATCGTCTCCATCCGTTTCACAGCGGCGCAACATTTCAATGAACGGTTGCGACCGTTGGCGAAGCGACACCTCGGCAAAGACGGGGGTGGGCTCGTCGTTTGCCAAGGCCTCGGCAATGGCCTTCTCTCTGGCGGTCTCTTCTGCCACGATGGCGTCGTGCAAAGCGACCAGTGCGGCGGGAATCTGTTCTGCCTGAACAATGCCTCTGCCAGACGCCACGCTTTCTGCGTCCCGTCCCAGAATGCTCAGAATCTGCTGCGCGTGAGTTGGCAACATGATAATGTCGCCGGTGTTTTTGGATTTGAATTTGAAAAGCATGGTGATCCTGTTGTGTTTGCTCCCTTCAATGCTACACCGCCTGAGCGCGTAAATCGACCAACTCGCTACTGGCGCTGGCCTGTGGCTGCGATCGGCGTGTTGGTGGTGTTGGGTTTCAGTGGGGGGTGTGCTGACGGGCGCTACTATTTTCAATCCGTCAGCGGGCATGTGCAAGTGATGCAGGCGGCTCGCCCCATATCGCAGTGGTTGACCGATGACCAAGCGTCACCCGCGTTGAAGCAGCGACTCAGACTGTCCCAGCAAATCCGTCAGTTCTCAGTCACTGAGCTTCATTTGCCTGACAACGAGAGTTACCGGCGTTTTGCAGATTTGCACCGGCGTGCCGTGGTCTGGAATGTCGTGGCGGCGCCGGAGTTTTCCTTGACGCTTCACACCTGGTGCTTTCCCGTCGTGGGTTGCGTGGCTTACCGTGGGTACTACGCTGAAGCAGATGCACAGGCTGAGGCTGCCGCGCTGCGCCTGCAGGGGCTGGAAGCTCGTGTGTATGGCGTGCCGGCCTATTCCACCTTGGGCTGGTTGAATTGGGCCGGCGGCGACCCGCTTCTCAACACCTTTATTCAGTACCCGGACGGCGAGTTGGCTCGCATGGTGATTCATGAGTTGGCGCACCAAGTGCTTTATGTCAAAGACGACACCGTGTTCAATGAGTCGTTTGCCACAGCGGTCGAACGCCTCGGTGGCAAGCGGTGGCTGGCCAATGAGGGCACGCCTGCGGCCCAAAAGCAGTACGAGGCCTTCGACGCGCGGCGCCAGCAGTTTCGCGCCTTGTCTCTGGCCACACGGCAAAAGCTGGATGAAATATATGAGAGAAATCTGGCATTGACGCTTGATAGGGCTGCGGTAGTAGCTATGAAAAACGAAGCAATTTCCGCATTCCGGTCGGACTACCAGCGTCTCAAAGCAACTTGGCAGGGCTATGACGGCTACGACGCCTGGGTGGCCGGCGCCAACAACGCCGCCTTTGGCGCACAGGCCGCCTATGATGACTTGGTGCCGGGCTTTGAGGCGCTGTTTGAACGGGAGGGCCGGGACTGGCCCCGATTCTATGATGCGGTCAAACGGCTGGCGGACCTGCCGGCTCAAAAGCGAACCGATTTTTTAAAAAACCTATCTCCGGAGTATTCCCGTGGCTGATCTTCACATTTTGCGCGACCACAAACTGGGCTTGAAAGGCGCAAGAAAAGTGGCCTTTCAATGGGCCGAACATGCCGAAGAGGAGTTTGGCATGGCCTGCACCTATGAAGAAGGCGCGACCGAAGACGAGGTGTGCTTCACCCGCGCAGGGGTCAATGGCACACTGGTCGTGACCAAAGATCGCTTTGAACTGCGCGCCAAACTCGGCTTTCTGCTGGGCTCGTTCAAATCGACGATTGAGAGCGAAATCGTCAA
>JBBKVN010000509.1:0-2599 GCA_037968455.1 Rhodoferax sp. | reverse complement strand
GCGGCATGCCCGAATGACAGCAAACCCGTAAAGCCCAGCAACAAATTGAAAGCGGCTGCAAACATCGCGAAGCACAGTAGCTTCATGACAAACACCGGGTACAGCCCGAGCATGGGCGCAGCGATGGCCAGGATCAGAAGTGAAATATAGGTGAAGCGAATGAGTTTGGCAGTTTTTGTCATTTGCTGAACTTGCTGGGTGGGAGTATTGGCGTTTTGCATGTTCATGCCTCTTTGCCAAACAGGCCCGCAGGCCGGAACATCAGAACAATAACCATAATGACAAACACCACCACGTTGGATGCTTCAGGGTAAAACACCCGCGTTAACCCTTCAATGACGCCAAGACTCAGGCCGGTCAGGATCGATCCCAAAATAGATCCCATACCGCCAATGACAACCACGGCAAAAACGACAATGATCAGGTTGGATCCCATCAACGGATTGACCTGAATGATGGGTGCTGCCAGCACGCCGGCCAGTGCGGCCAATGCAGCGCCAAAACCGTAAGTCAGCATCACCATCAAGGGGACGTTGATGCCGAAAGTCTGGACAAGGGCCGCATTTTCAGTGCCCGCCCTCAGATAGGCCCCCAACCGGGTGCGTTCTATCAAGTACCAGGTTCCCAGACAGACCCCAAGGGACACAAACACCACCCAGGCGCGGTAGTTGGGCAGGTACATAAAGCCCAAATTGGTTGCACCGGCCAACAACTCAGGAACGTTGTAATTCTGACCCGATACGCCGTATATTTCCCGGAAAACGCCTTCGGCAATTAGGGACAGGCCAAAGGTCAATAGCAAGCTGTAGAGTGGGTCGAGCTTGTACAAATGTCTCAGGAAGAGGCGTTCGATGACAACGCCAAGAAAGCCCACGCACAAGGGGGCCAGAACCAAAGCATACCAATAGTTCAAGCCCAGCTTGTCCATCAAGATCCAGGCCGCAAACGCCCCCAGCATGTAGAGCGCGCCGTGCGCGAAGTTGACAATACCAAGCAGGCCGAAAATCACGGCCAGTCCAAGACTGAGCATGGCGTAGAACGCGCCATTGACCAAGCCCAGCAATAGCTGACCCAAAAATGCTTGAAGGGGAATGCCGAAAATGTCCATGGAGGCCCGTCAGTTCATGCCTTACGATGTGAGAAAAGCGGTCGGGCACACAGGCGACCGACCGCTGCGGAGCATGTCTAATTCAACTTACTTTTTGAGCAGGGCGCACTTGGACTCTGCTGCGGATGTGAATGCTTGCTCACCCGGCACCTTTGCGACCATCTTGTAGTAGTCCCATGGTGTTGACGATTCTTTGGGTGACTTCACTTCAAAGAGATACATGTCGTGAATCATGCGGCCGTCGGCCCGGATTTGGCCCTTGTTGTAGAAGTCATCAATCTTCATGCTTTTGAGTGTTTCCATCACTTTTGCGCCATCTGTTGTGCCGGCCTTTTGCACAGCATTCAGATACTGCGTGGCGGCGGAGTAGTCGGCGGCTTGCAAGCTTGAAGGCATGCGCTTGTATTCAGCGAAGAATCGCTTGGCGAATTTTCGTGATGCGTCGTCCTGATTCCAATACCAGCTATCGGCCAATTGCAGGCCCTCTGTATTGGCCAGACCCAGACTGTGCACATCGTTAATGAACACCAGCAAACCGGCCACTTTCATTGACTTCGTGACGCCGAATTCCTTGGCTGCTTTCATGGCGTTGGTGAAATCTCCGCCCGCGTTGGCGAGGCCCAGGATTTGAGCCTTGGAGGCCTGTGCCTGCAGCAGGAATGACGAAAAATCAGACGCATTCAAGGGATGGCGAACCGAACCCAATACGGAGCCTCCGTTGGCCTTGACCACGGAGGACGCGTCACTCTCGAGCGAGTGACCAAAGGCGTAGTCAGCTGTCAGGAAGTACCAGCTTTTGTTGCCGGCCTTGACCAGAGCGGAGCCTGCCACCTTCGCCAATGCGACTGTGTCGTAAGCATAGTGAACGGTAAAGGGGCTGCAGTTTTCATTGGTCAACCGTGCCGAGCCGGCGCCGATGGAAATGAACGGACGCTTCTTGTCAGATGCAACTTGAGCCATGGCCAAGGCGGTGCCGGAGCTGGTGCCGCCAATAAGTGCGGACATGCCGTCCTTGTCAAACCACTCGCGTGCCTTGGAGCTGGCAACGTCGGCCTTGTTCTGGTGATCTGCCGTTAAGACTTCAATCGGTCGGTTGAGGACCTTGCCACCAAAATCCTGAACTGCCCACTTGACCATTTCGCCACCAGCAGGACCGTCGATGTCGGCATACAGGCCAGACATATCAGTGATAAAGCCAATCTTGACTGGCCCGGTTTGTGCCGATGCAGCGGCACTGAAGCCAATGGCCAAAGCGGCGACAAGTGTATTGAGTTTCATGTTATCTCCTAGTGGTTTAAGAACTGAAAATTGATTTCGGGGCCGTGAATGGTGCTGTACTTGAAGTTGCGTCAGCTAGACGCCCAAGTATTCCTGGAGCATGCCCATGTTTTGAGTCAGCTCGTTTTGTGCAAATTGCTTCACGATGGTGCCGTGCTCCATCACGTAAAAGCGGTCGGCCAGCGGTGCGGCAAACCGGAAATTCTGCTCAAC
>JBBKVN010000508.1:0-3347 GCA_037968455.1 Rhodoferax sp. | reverse complement strand
TCAACCATTTCCTCCTCATACGCCCGCGCGTTGAGTTTGCGATTTTCTTGCGCCAGTTCGCTGGCCTTGGCGTTGTCTTTGACTTGGGCACGCGAGCGCTGAATGCGCATGACATCGTCCTTGATTTGCAGCGCCAATCCGTTGTCAAACAACTCGCGCTGGGCTTCCAGCCTGATCTTGGCGGCCTGCGCCGCATCCACGCTGGCTTTGGTCAAACCGCTGTCAAACAGATCCCATTTCAAGCCCACGCCAATCGTCCACCCTTGTCGGTTGGCATCGTTGATGAGACCACTTTTGTAGCTATTCCAGAACTGGTGAACTGAGGCCTGGAGACCGATCACGGGCAAGTAGCCGCTTTTGGCTTCATCCACTTTATGTACCGCTACCTGATGAGCCAATTCCAGTGTTTGTTTGTCAGGGTTGAATGCCATGGCGTCTCGAATCAACGCTTCCAGATTCGCATCGAAATCCGTCGGCATCACCGTTGGCGTCAGCTCCAGCCGGGTGCCCAAAGGCAGGCCCATCGCATTGGCCAACGCGTCATGGCTGAGGGTGGCGGCATATTGGCCCTCCAGCGCCATGGAGCGAACCAGGGCAGTGGTGGTCTTGCTGCGCAAGTAGTCGGTCTTCTTGACCTTGAGCGAGGTGTTTTGAAAGAGCCGCTCCGTCAGCTCGTCCAGCACTTCAAACCGCGCCAGCGTATCGTTGCTCAGTCGGGCCATTTGACGGGCAAATTGGGCTCCGTTGTAGTACCTATTCACATCGCGCACCACATCCAGGGCGGACTTGCGCTGCCCCTCTCGGGCAATCGCTACACCCGCTCTGGCCATGCCAGTCAGTGCTTCTTTTTTTCCGCCCGTGTAAAGCGGGTAAGTCAGGTTGAGCGCCGCCGTGGTGACATCGCGATCAAACATTTTGACCTCCATGTCCAGCGGCAAATTCCGGGCCGGGCCCATGGTTCCCGGACCTGCACCAAAAATGGCACCGGCATCCACCGCCACTGAACCCGCAAATGAGAACGTTCTGTCCTGGTCAGCCCGCTCAAAGCCGGTGGTCAAGCCCACGCGGGGGCGAAAGGCAGCCATGGCCTGCCGGTATTGGGCCTCGGCCATGTCCAGACTGGCTTTTGAAACCTTCAAAGAAGCGTGATTTTTCAGCGCCATTTCCGTGGCCTGTTCCAGCGTCAGATTGTCAAACCGCTCTGCTGCCAAAGTTGAGGAAGCGACCACCAACAGGCCGACCGGTAAGGCAAACAATCTCATCAACATCTCCCAAAATCAATCAATATTTGTTCTAAATGCTCGAATTGGCGTCGCGCAAGGTCTTAATGGCCTCCCAGTCAGACAACAGAATATCGACCAAAGCAGGGTCAAACTGAAGTCCACGCTGCTCCCTAAAGTAGTCCAGAACACGGGCTTCTTCCCAAGCCGGCTTGTAGACGCGCGCCGACGCCAGGGCATCCAGCACGTCAGCAATTGACACAATGCGGCCAGCCATGCTGATGGCCTCCCCCGCCAAACCAAAGGGGTAGCCTTTGCCATCCCAGCGTTCATGGTGCTGCTGGGCAATGAGGGCCGCCAACCTGATGAGCGGACGATCCACCTTGTCCAGAATGGCATGGCCAATGCTGGCGTGGTGTTTCATCTCCTCAAACTCTTCAGGCAAATACTTTCCTTGCTTGTTGAGAATGGCGTCTCGAATTCCGACCTTGCCAATGTCGTGCATGGGCGCGGCAGTCTCGATCATTTCCGCCGTGCTCGCATCCAACCCCACCCGCAACGCCAGATAGCGAGACACCACCGCCACGCGTTTGACGTGTTGACCGGTTTCCTGGCTGCGGCTTTCCACCACATCACCCAGCATGTACAGAAGCTCCCGCTGGGTTTCCACAATGTCCCGGCTCAAGCGCATGGACTCGGTGACGTCCTGGCAAATCAAAATAAAAGATTCAATGTCGCCACCCAGGTCGCGCACCCCCACACAGGCCACACTGAAATGAAGCTCTTCGCCAGTTTTGGCCTTGAAGCAGACAATCCGGTTCGTCGCCGTGTCTTCACCCGTGCCAGTGGCTTCTCCCTCGCAATACTGGTGCGTCAAGTCCGAGGCAATGGCTTGCAGGGGCTGCCCTTTGAGCTCACGAGAGTCGTAACCCAACACATCCTCAAATTGACGGTTGATGCTGATCAGATTGCATTGCTGATCGGTCACACACACACAGGTGCCGGAGTCCAGCGCCCGCTTGTACTCGGTTAGAAAGTGACGTTGCTCGCGAAGTGAACGGTCAGAGTCACTCAGCGCACTCGCCAGATTTTCATAGTCGGTGTAGATCCCACTGATGTCCACATCCAGAGACACCACTTCAAGCACCTGCCCGTCTTCGCTCAAGATAGGCACCAGGCTGCTTTCAACCACATAGGTTCGCCCCGATTGGGTTTTGTTGCGGCTGATGCCTGTCCACTTCTGCCCCGCTTGGGCGACAGCCCAGCCCTCACCGCGTTCACCGTTGCTGCGCAGTGCTGCCAGGTCCTGCCCCACCAGATCACGGGGCGAGCATTCACTGATGTCACACAATTTGCGGTTGACATAAGTGATGAGCCCCTCGCTATTGAGTTTGCAGACAAACGCGCTTTCATCCACCAGATGCTTGTACTGCTCCAACAGCACCTGACTTCTCTGACGCTCCTTCACCGCCAAGGCCACGTCAGCCATCTGGGTGAGTTTGTCGAGAAGGCGCTCCACATTGACCGGTTTGGTCACATAGTGGTCAATGCCGAGTTCAATCGCACGGAACAGATACTCAACATCGTTGTAGGCGCTAACCACCACAATGGGTTGTCCCGGCACCAGTCGACGAATGTCGGCACTCATGGCCAGGCCGGTCATTCTTGGCATCTGGATATCCGTCATCACGATGTCCGGGCGGTGCTTGGCAAACAAGGCCAGGCCGGCTTGACCGTCGCTGGCGACATGAAGTGTCGCTACGCGGGGCTGCAGCATCATGGCCAACTCTTCCCGCGTGTCCGCATCGTCCTCAACATACAGCAGCGTCAATCGCTTCAAGGCGTTGCTTGGTGTCATATCCATGGCCACTCCATCCCTTGTTCGGCAGTACGCCTCAATCAAATCAATCCAGGCCGCTCGCAACCGTGCTCGACTTCAACCTCTGGGGGCTGTTAGACCGGCACCTCAGACAGGTCTCTTGCGTTTTCTCAAGCGGCATTCGATTTCTAACACACATTGTTACGCCCGTTCCCCTGAAAAGCATTGATTGGCGCCAAACAAACAGTGGCTTCGCGGCCTTCCTATACTGCGCTGTGATCGCCCTTCTCAAAACCTTTTCCTGGCAA
>JBBKVN010000507.1:0-4285 GCA_037968455.1 Rhodoferax sp. | reverse complement strand
AAACAATGTCAATGGCATGAATGGCAAACTGACCGGCGCGGCGGTCAGAAAAGTAACGTTTCAAAGTCTCGGCCACCGTTTTGAAGGCAATTTCGTCCCAAGGAATTTCCTCTTCCGTGAACAAGCGGGCCTCAATGGTTTCGTGGCCCGGATCAAATTGATCACTCAGCAACTCGGCCAGGTAAAACAGGTGCACTTGTCCTACGCGGGGAATATTGACCAGTGAGAAAAAAGCTTTCATCTCAAACTCAGCGCCGGCTTCCTCAACGGTCTCACGCGCGGCGCCTTCGGCCACGGTTTCATTCAGTTCCATGAAGCCAGCCGGCAGCGTCCACTTGCCCCAACGCGGCTCGATGTTGCGTTTGCACAGCAACACGCGGTCGCCCCAGTACGGCACGGTGCCCACCACCATCAGCGGGTTTTCATAGTGCACCGTTTGGCAAGCGCCGCAGATCGCGCGCTCTTTGGTATCGCCGTCATCCGGCAGCCGGTACACCACGGCTGCGCCGCAGTTTTTGCAATGTTTGATGGGCGGTTTGAGCATGAAGCCAGTGTAATTTGAAATCAAAAAAGGGCCCTGATCAGGGCCCTTTGGCAATCAGCGGCTGACTAGCCGGTCAGGAGACGCGCAGGGCGATGCTTTCCAGCCCCGTAATCTGGGCTGTCAGCACGTCCCCGCGTACCACGGCGCCCACCCCAGCCGGTGTGCCTGTGTAGATCAAGTCACCGGGTTGAAGTGCCCAGGCCGCAGACAGTTGCTCGATGGTTTCTGCAATGTTCCAGATCAGGCTGGCGACAGTGCTGCGCTGGCGCTCCACCCCGTTGACTGAAAGCGAAATCTCGGCGTTGGTGATGTCACCGGCCTGCTGGGCAGGGGTCAGGAGGCCGATGGGGGCTGAGGCGTCAAACGCTTTGCCGATGCACCACGGGCGGCCCTGCTTTTTCATGTCGCCTTGCAAGTCCCGGCGTGTCATGTCCAAACCCACGGCATAACCAAAGATGTGTTGAAGGGCGTCCGCCGCGCGAATATTTTGCCCACCCTTGCCAATGGCCACAACCAACTCCACTTCATGGTGCAGGTTGCTGGTTAGGCTGGGGTAGGGCAGCGGCGCTGTTTCTCCGGGGCCAACCAGCACGACCGCATCAGCAGGCTTCATGAAGAAGAATGGTGGTTCCCGGCCGGTGTGCCCCATCTCCTTGGCGTGGTCTTCGTAATTGCGGCCCACGCAGTAAATGCGGTGAACCGGGAAAAGTGCGGCGGTTCCTGTGACGGGTAGGGAAACCGGGTCGCTCGGGGGAAAAATGTAGTCCATATGGTGATCTGACTGAGATGGCTTCAAGCGGACTTGGCCACTAAATCAAAATGCTCCACCACAGGTGGGCCCGCAAAGAAGGGTCCCACAATGGCGCGCCATTCGGCAAACGCCGGCGATTCGCGAAAACCGACGTTGTGATCTTCCAGCGTGTCCCAGAAAATTTGAAGAATGTAGCGCTCGGTGCTTTCGATGCCACGGTTCACCGTGTAGCCCTGGAAACCTTTGGCTTTGTGAATCACGGTGTTCAAGCCGCGTTGAATGGCTTCTTCAAATGCGGCATTTTGGCCGGGTTGAATTCGAATGTCGGCGAGCTCAAGAATCATGCAAATCTCCAGTGAGTCAGGGGTTGAATGGTGGTGCCTCAGCACGGTGGGTGAAGTCTAACTTCGTCAGTTGGGCTAGATCATAGGTTGTGACCGTCGGTTATGCTGGCAGCCATGAAATCTGAAAACTTTATTCCCGGCAAAGATGCGTCACTCGAATCGACCATCAACAGCATGCAGGGCAAGCTGCAAGACTTGGGTTTTCATATTGAAGAGCGCAGTTGGTTGAACCCGGTGGATGGCGTTTGGTCAGTTCACATTCGAGACCGGGACTGCCCGCTGCTGTTTACCAATGGCAAGGGCGCCACCCGTCTGGCCTGCCTGGCGAGCGCCTTGGGTGAGTTTTTTGAGCGCCTGTCCACCAACTATTTTTGGACGCATTACTACTTGGGGCCTGATGTCGCGAACCGACCGCACGTTCATTACCCCCAAGAGAAGTGGTTCGCGTTGGGCGAGGACGATGCCTGGCCCACAGGCTTGTTGACCCAAGGGTTGCGCAAGTTTTACAACCCCAACAATATTGAGGCAAGCAGTCTCGTTGAGTTCAATTCCGGGAACGCGGATCGCGGCATTTGCGCGATTCCCTATGTGCGCGAGCGCGACGGCGTCACGGTCTACTTTCCCGTCAACATTCTTGGCAATCTCTACGTCAGCAATGGCATGTCGGCTGGCAACACGCAGGCAGAGGCCCGTACACAGGCCTTGTCGGAAATTTTTGAGCGCCACGTCAAGGGCCGAATCATCAGCGAAGGCACCTGCCTGCCGGATGTGCCTGAAACCGTGCTTGCGCGCTTTCCACGAATTGCTGCTGGCATCAAGGCTTTGCGTGAGGCTGGGTTTGGAATTTTGGTTAAAGACGCGTCGTTGGGCGGCCAATACCCTGTGATGAATGTCACGCTGTTGCACCCAGAAGATCACGGCTGTTTTGCCAGTTTTGGCGCGCACCCTCGTTTCGAGATTGCGCTGGAGCGTGCGTTGACCGAGCTGCTACAGGGCCGGGCGCTCGATTCCTTGTCCGGCTTTCCGGCACCGGGTTTTGACCTAGAAGAGGCTGCCAGCGCCACAAATATAGAAATCCACTTCGTAGACTCCAGCGGCTTGATTCACTGGAAGTTTTTAGGCGATGAGCCAGACCACGAGTTCTGTGACTGGAACTTCAGTACCTCAACGCAAGAGGACTACGCTTGGGCCGTGGACCGCATTCACCGAGACGGGCGCGACATTTATATCGCTGATTTCACCCACCTCGGTGTTTATGCCTGCCGCATCCTGGTGCCCGGTATGTCTGAAATTTATCCGGTGGATGACCTGGAGTTTGAAAACAACAGTGTCGGCAACTCGGTGCGCGAGGCGATTCTGAACTTGCCCGATCTGGACGATCAGGAATGCTCCGATTTGCTGGACACCTTGAACGAATCTTCCTTGGCCGACCAGAAACCAGTGGCGGCAGTTATTGGCATGGCCGCGGATGCCGGGTCGTTTTGGAGCGACCTGCGGGTGGGAGAGTTGAAAACGCTGTTGGCATTGGCCATTGGCGATGAGACCGCCACGCTGGAGGGTTGTGACTGGGTTCGCCATTTTGACCAGATCAATCCTCAGCGACGCAGTGTCTATGCGTGTATTGAGAGTTTGATCAACCTCGCTGAAATGGGCGACAGTGGCCCTTATTTGAGCGCGTTGCGCCAGCTCTACGGCGCCGGTGCCGTCGCCCAGGCACGGGCATTGATCATGCAAACCGACCGGTTTATGGGGATCAATGCACCGGGTTTAGTGCTGGAAGGTTGCGAAATGCATCGCAAGCTGCTCGCTGCTTATGACAAAGTTCACATCTGACTTTCCACAACCCGCACGGAGGCCTGTACTGGTTTGAAACTGCATCCTGATTGGCTAACCCCGAACTGGCCCGCGCCAGTGAATGTTCATGCGGTGTGCACGACCCGCATGGGTGGCGCATCTGCAGCGCCCTTTGATTCACTCAATCTTGGGGACCATGTGGGGGATGACATTTGCAAAGTCGAGGCCAATCGTGCCGCCTTGACCCAGGCCATGGGTGCGCCGGCTGTTTTTCTGTCTCAGGTTCATGGCACCCACGTCGAGTGCCTATCCGCAACCACGGCCAACGGGACCGTTGCCGATGCAGCATTGACCCGCGAAGCCGGTTTGGCGTGCACCGTGATGGTGGCGGATTGCCTGCCGGTGCTGTTTACTAACCGGCAAGGGACTTTGATCGCGGCGGCCCATGCCGGTTGGCGTGGCTTGGTAGGCGTCAGGGGTCAAGGTGTACTGGATGCTGTTGTTGATCAATTTAGGGCTCTAGCTCCCGTCCACCATGCGCAAGGCGCTATTGATATCATAGCGTGGCTCGGACCTTGCATTGGTCCGACGGCGTTTGAGGTCGGGGCGGAGGTTCGTGAGGCCTTCGTGGCTCATGATGCGGCAGCCGAGGCCATGTTCTTGCCCATCTCGCCGGGAAAATGGTTGGGCGATTTGCCCGGCTTGGCGCGCCTACGCCTTCGTGGACAGGGCGTTCGGGCGATTTACGGGAACGACGGCAGTGAGGCTTGGTGCACGGTCAATCAGCCGTCAAGGTTCTTTTCTTACCGGCGGGACGGCGTTACCGGTCGATTCGCCGCTTGCATTTGGTTG
>JBBKVN010000506.1:0-3033 GCA_037968455.1 Rhodoferax sp. | reverse complement strand
GTCAAGATGGTGGCGGACGAAATGTCGGAGCCACTGGGGCGCGACTTTCGGATTCTTTTTGATGAAATGAACTATGGCGTGCCAACAAACGAAGCATTGGCGCACATGGCCGAGCGTGTGCCCTTGCCTGATGTGAGTTACTTTGTGGTGGCGGTGATGATTCAGCGCGAGTCGGGCGGAAATCTGGCAGAACTGCTCGACAAGATCGCGCATATTGTTCGCGAAAGATTGAAACTGCTGGGCGAAGTGCGAACCCTGTCGGCTGAAGGCAAGCTGTCGGCCATCATCCTGACCACCTTGCCGTTTGGCGTGGCGCTTGTTGTTAATTTGGTCAATCCAAAGTTTATGGATGTACTTTGGACTGACCCCGCCGGATTACGGATGGTAGGGGTAGCCCTTTTTATGATGCTGGTGGGTATTTTGTGGATGCGCAGCATCATCCGCATTCGGGTATGAAAGGGACTTGGCCATGAGCACCGTTCAACTCGCATTTCTTGGACTTATATTCGTCGTTGTGGTGGCTGGTTTACTGGGAGTTGCCACCTTGGTACGGCCTGACGAGGCACGGCAACGACTGGCGAAACTGGCCGCAGAGGCATCGGAACAGGCACCACTGAAGAATCAGTGGTTGCAATGGGTGGCCAACCTGACGCGCCCTATCAGCAAACTCTCCATGCCTGATGAAGGCTATGAAAAGTCAACCATCAAGCTGCGCTTTGCCCACGCTGGCATCCGAAGCTCGGCGGCGCCTGCTGCCTTTTTTGGCATCAAGACCTTGCTGACCCTCGGCCTGCCAATGCTTGGCTTTGCGCTGTTCACGGTGTTCGGATCTCCGCTAAAAGGCAACGACCTGTTGCTCGCCATGTTGGCACTTGCCGCCGTTGGCTATTACGGCCCGAATCTGGTTTTGTCGCATATGGTCAAGACCCGTCAGCGCGATATCTTTGAATCGTTCCCGGACGCACTCGACTTGATGACTGTTTGCGTGGAAGCAGGTTTGGGAACTGAAGCCGCGATGATGCGGGTAGCAGAGGACCTTGAACTCAAATGCCCGGCACTTGCGGAAGAGATGCGGATCGTCAATCTGGAATTGCGGGCTGGCGCTGACCGGGAGCGAGCCCTGCGCAACTTGGCAACCCGCACGGGGGTTGAAGAGGTAGAAGGTTTTGTGACCATGATTAGCCAGGCTGAGAGGTTTGGAACCAGCATTGCTGCGTCGCTACGGGTTCATTCCGACATGTTGCGAACTCGGCGACGCCAACGCGCTGAAGAGGCTGCAGCCAAAATTGCACTGAAATTGCTCTTCCCGCTGATTTTTTGTATCTTCCCCTCGCTGATGGTGGTGCTTATGGGGCCGGCCATGATTCAGATTTACCGAGTGTTGCTGCCTAGCATGGGTGGACATTGATCTGGGAGTCAATAATGAACCTACATACTTTCCGCCCATCTGTCGCTGCGCTGACGTCAATGGCTATCGCCGCCATAGTCGGCTGCTCCACGATGGATTCAAAGCTCTGGCAGGTGGCGCCAAATTACCGCATTTCAAATGCGGGGCAGAGTGCGGAGAAGGGCTTTATTGCACTAGCACAACAATACGAAAGCGAGCACCGCTGGCCTGAGGCAACAGATGCCTGGCGCAAAGCCGCAGCGACTGCACCGACGAATGCTGGAACGCTTAACTCCCTGGGCCTGGCCGAAGCCCGCCAAGGACAATTCACCAACGCGATTGCAACCTTGCGGCGCGCACTGGGTCTTGCACCGCAGCGAGTGCAATTGTTCAACAACCTCGGGTACGCGCTGCTGCTTGATGGACAGAGCGTTGAGGCCGAAAAAATTCTGAGCCAGGCATTGCTGATGTGGCCGAACTACGAGTTGGCACGCATCAACCTCAGCCTCGCAAGGCAAGCCATCGACAGCACACCCTATGCCATTGGAAAACTTAACGATTCAGACCAAAAGGCAGCCTCCCCGACCCCGGCGGAACCGGCCAGGAATCACGCGGTTGTCGACGGTACACAACTTGTGTCCAAGGAAGTTTCTGCGGAAGCACTGCCTCTGCAAACTCAGCCCAACGTCGAGGTAATGAAAATCAGGCAAGAGGGCACGCCCAGTGCAACGGAGGTGGCACCTTCCTTAGCCGCAGTCACGGCGCCGATAGACCATGCCACAGCAACGACGCCGCTTGCAACGCCATTGGCCTCCGTCGACGCAAACGCAGGCTCAAACATGCCGGCGAGCATCGAGATCGCCAACGGCAATGGCATTACGGGAATGGCTGCCTGGCTCAACGGGTGGATGCAGGCTCATGGGCTGAGACGGGCAGCCTATCTCAGGAACGAACTTCCATTCGTCACAGCAAAAACAGTGGTTTTTTATCGGCCAGGTTTTCTTAACAGCGCACAGGAACTTGCCAAACGCTTGCCCCAGAAAATAGAGATCGCTGCGCAACCAGGTGGGCCAGTGGATGCGGACCTCCGGCTGGTGCTTGGTCGCGACTTTAGTGTTGCCACGCCATGCCAAAGAAGCTGCCCGACCTATGTCGCGACGCTCCCCATCACAAAATCAGTTGTCGCAGCTCTTAAGGTTACGACTGATTGAGCATTGGCAGTTACCCACTTTGATCAAAATGAGTTCAAGCTAAGAGTCCATTTTACGCAGGGTCTAAACTTTGAAATCGGTGCCTGGCATGGCGATTTTCTAGTCGATCGTATGACGAGAAGTGGCCCAGACCAGTCCGAGGGGAATCCATCGCGCGGGACTGCTCCCGCCCTCAAACAGGCTGATGAAAGTAGTCGCCCTCAGGCCGCCAGCGCCGCCTCGATGTCGTCGCTCATGCTCTCCGGCGTATCCGTGGGCGCGTAGCGCTTGAGCACCGTGCCGTCTTTGGCGACCAGGAATTTGGTGAAATTCCACTTGATGCTTTTGCTACCCAGCAGGCCTGGCGCTTCAGCGGACAACCATTGGTAGAGCGGGTGAGCCGCATCGCCGTTGACGTCAATCTTGGCCATCATCGGGAAGCTGACGCCGTAATTC
>JBBKVN010000505.1:0-4434 GCA_037968455.1 Rhodoferax sp. | reverse complement strand
CAACGCGTCTTGTGGGACAAGAGCGTCGCCGAGTACACCGAAAAACTCAAAGCCGCCGGCATTGAGTTCGTGCAAGTCGATCAAAAACTCTTCTTTGATGCCACTGCACCTGTGCGGGCCAAGTACGGCGTCAAGTTTGCCGATCTGATGAAGCGCATCGACGCCACCAAGTAAGTGCAAATGACAGGGCTGGCTGTGTCGCGATGCGGTGCGGCCGGCTTTGCCCTGCCCGGAAGACGATATGAAAAACAATATTTTGCGTTGTAGCGACCTCCTGTATCTCGCGTGCATCTGGATCTCAGGGGCCTCTGTTTTTGTGATGTCCCTCATCATTCCCTGGGGCATCTTTTCCCGCTATGTGCTGGGCACCGGGTCCCAATGGCCTGAGCCGGTTTCGATTCTTTTGATGGTGGTGTTCACCTTTTTCGGGGCCGCCGCTGCGTACCGCGCGGGCTCCCATATTGCGGTGGCCATGGTGACAGACCGCATGCCCGCAGCCATCAGGCGCGGTGTTGCGGTTTTGGTGAACTTTCTGATGCTGGCCGTGGCCGCGTTCATGACTTATTACGGCGCCAAGTTGTGCATCGGCACCTGGGGGCAAAACATTGGTGAGATTCCGTGGATGCCCGTGGGCGCCACCTATCTGCCGGTGCCACTGGGCGGCGCGGTGACATTCTTGTTCACGCTCGAACACATCCTGCTGGGCCACCAGGGTACCCGCGACGTGGTTACCTTTGACCACGAAAAACTTGAATTAGGGGAACTCTGATGGACGCGTTCGTACTGTTAGGGTCCTTCTTGGGCCTGATGATTATTGGCATGCCGGTGGCCTACGCGCTGGGGCTGTCCGCTTTGATTGGGGCTTGGTGGATTGATATTCCGCTGGACGCGGTCATGATTTCCATTGCCGCCGGTGTGAACAAGTTCTCCCTGCTCGCCATTCCCTTCTTTGTGCTGGCCGGCGCCATCATGGCCGAGGGCGGCATGTCCCGCCGACTGGTGGCTTTCGCCAGCGTGCTCGTGGGGTTTGTGCGTGGCGGTTTGTCATTGGTCAATATTTTGGCCTCCACGTTTTTCGGCGCCATTTCCGGTTCGTCCATGGCCGACACCGCTTCCATTGGATCGGTTTTGATTCCAGAGATGGAAAAGAAGGGTTATCCACGCGCATTCGCCACGGCGGTGACCGTGGCTGGTTCGGTGCAGGCCATTCTGATTCCCCCCAGCCACAACGCAGTGATCTATTCACTCGCGGCGGGCGGTTCAGTGTCGATTGCGGCTTTGTTCCTGGCAGGCATTCTGCCGGGCTTGCTGTTGGGGCTGACGCTGGCCATCATGTGCCTGTTCATTGCCAAAAAGAAGAATTTCCCCAAAGGGCGGGTCATCCCGATGCGAGAAGCGTTGCGGATATGTGGTGACGCCATGTGGGGCCTGATGACCATGGTAATCATTCTGGGCGGCATCCTGTCGGGCATCTTCACCGCCACCGAATCGGCCGCCATTGCGGTGATCTGGGCCTTTTTTGTGACCATGTTCATCTACCGCGACTACAAGTGGAATGAGTTGCCCAAGCTGGTGCACCGCACCGTCAAGACGCTGGCCATTGTGATGATCCTGATTGGTTTTGCCGCCAGCTTTGGCTACATCATGACCCTGATGCAGATTCCGCAGCAGATCACCGAAATGTTCACCAGTGTGTCAGACAACAAGTATGTCGTCCTCTTGATGATCAACGTGCTCTTGCTGCTTTTGGGAACGCTGATGGACATGGCGCCGCTGATTCTGATCATGACGCCGATTCTGTTGCCCGTGGTCACCGCCATTGGTGTGGACCCGGTTCACTTCGGAATGATCATGATGGTCAACCTGGGCATGGGCCTGATCACACCACCCGTGGGTGGCGTGCTGTTTGTAGGTGCAGCGGTGGCCAAGCTACCGATTGAGTCGGTGATCAAGGCGCTGTACCCCTTCTTTGGCGCCTTGTTGGTGGTCTTGATGGCGGTGACCTATGTGCCGGCGCTGTCCATGTGGCTGCCCAACCTGCTGCTGAAATAAGGACTCTGTGTCATGAGAATTGTCGACGTCCGCGTCACCCCCATCGCCATCAAGGACCCGGCCTTGCTCAACGCCGCTGGCGTGCATGAGCCGTTTGGTTTGCGCTCCATCATTGAGGTGGTGGGCGCCAACGGCGAAGTGGGCCTGGGCGAAACCTATGGCGACGCACCCGTGCTGGACCTGCTCACTCGCACCATGGACGGTCTGATCGGCCTTTCGGCGTTTGACACCAACGGCCTGTGGGCCCGGGTGGTCGCCCATGCACCGAAAACCAACTCGGGCCAAGTGGAGATGGAGTTGGCTCCTGGCTCACTGGGCAGCAATCTAATCAACAGCGTGTTCTCTGCGTTTGAGGTCGCGTTTCTGGATCTGCAGGCGCGTACGCTGGGTATTCCTCTGGTGGAATTGCTCGGCGGCGCGGTGCGCGACAAGGTGCCGTACTCGGCCTATCTGTTTTACAAGTGGGACGCCTCGGTGGACCCCGAGTACGCTCCCGACCCTTACGGCGAAGCGGTGAATGCAGCACAGATCGTGCAGCAGGCGCGCCAGATGATTGAGCAATACGGCTTTCAGAGCATCAAGCTCAAAGCCGGCGTGTTTGACCCCGAGGAAGAGGCCGATGCCGTTCTGGCGCTGAAGGCCGCGTTTCCCGAGCACCAGCTTCGCATTGACCCGAACAGCAACTGGTCCATGGCCACCAGCCTGCGCGTGGCCGACAAACTGGCCGGCTGCCTGGAGTACTACGAAGACCCCACGCCCACGCTGGAGGGCATGGCGGCGTTGCACAAAGCTACTGGCTTGCCTCTGGCGACCAATATGGTCATTACCAATTGGGCCGAACTGCGCCGCAGTGTGGAGCTCAACGCCGTGCAAATTTTGCTGTCCGACCACCACTACTGGGGCGGCCTGCGCGCCACCCAGGCACTGGCACGCACCTGCAGCACCTTTGGGCTGGGGCTGTCCATGCATTCCAACTCGCACCTGGGCATCAGCCTGATGGCGATGACGCACTTGGCGGCTTCGGTGCATCACCTGAGCTATGCGTGTGACACGCATTACCCGTGGCAAAGCGATGAGGTCCTGGTGGGCGGCAAGGTGCCCATCACCGGCGGCTGTGTTCACCTGACCGACCAGCCTGGTTTGGGCGTGACGCTTGACCAGGACCGGCTGGCCGAGTTGCACGCCGCCTACCAGCACTGTCGCATTCGCACCCGCAATGACGTGGTTCAGATGCAGCGGTTTCGGCCCGACTGGAAGCAAATCAAGCCGCGTTTTTAGTCACCCAAATTTATAGATCAAATTGGCCTATAGCGCAGGTATTACCTGCATAGTTAGCTATCAATTCAGAAGTAACCCTTTATTCAGGAAAGACCCATCATGAATCCTCAAGACCTCAAATCCATCATGTCTCAGGGCCTGTTGTCGTTCCCCGTGACCGACTTTGACGCCCAGGGCGACTTCAACGCCAAGAGCTATGCCGAGCGCCTGGAGTGGCTGGCCCCATACGGTGCGTCGGCCCTGTTTGCCGCGGGTGGCACAGGCGAATTTTTCTCGCTGACCGGAGATGAGTACCCGTCCATCATCAAAACGGCGGTGGACACCTGCCGTGGCAAAGTGCCCATCATTGCCGGCGCCGGCGGCCCGACCCGCTTTGCGATTCAGTGCGCGCAAGAGGCCGAGCGTCTGGGTGCGCATGGCGTGTTGTTGTTGCCCCATTACCTGACCGAAGCGGGTCAGGAGGGCTTGATTGCCCACGTGGAAGCCGTGTGCAAGAGCGTGAAGTTTGGCGTGATTGTTTACAACCGAAATGTGTGCAAACTCACCGCCGAGTCGCTGGCCATTCTGGCGGACCGTTGCCCCAATTTGATTGGGTTCAAAGACGGCGTGGGCGACATTGAAGCCATGTCCAGCATCTACATGAAGATGGGTGAACGATTTGCCTACCTGGGTGGCTTGCCCACAGCCGAGGTTTATGCGGCGGCCTACAAGGCGCTGGGAACGCCGGTTTACTCGTCGGCGGTGTTCAACTTCATCCCAAAAACCGCCATGGACTTCTACAAAGCCGTGGCCGCTGACGACATGGCCACGCAGCACCGTTTGTTAAAAGACTTCTTCATGCCTTACCTGGCAATTCGCAACAAGGTGCCCGGCTATGGCGTGAGCATCGTCAAGGCTGGCGCCACGCTGGTGGGCCACCCCGCCGGCCCGGTGCGCGCGCCGCTGACCGACCTCACACCGGCAGAGATGGCGCAGCTCGACGCACTGATCAAGGCGCTCGGCCCCCAGTAACTTCCAACGCAAAGGAATCCGCATGACACAGAAATTTGACAACCTCATCAATGGCGCCTGGGTACCTGGCGCCAGCTACAGCCCCAACATCAA
>JBBKVN010000504.1:0-9508 GCA_037968455.1 Rhodoferax sp. | reverse complement strand
TGCGCCGGCGAAATGCTGGACTGGGAAGCCCCCACCGGTGGTTACCTGCTCACCGCCTGTTTTGCCAGCGGCAAAGCGGCTGGTGAAGGTGTTGTGAAGCATTTAGGCCTCTAGCCCTCGTCAGCGTTGCGCAGGCAGCTACTCTTTTGATAGTAATCTGCGCTTGAAATTGACGCAGGTGTAAGCAAACGGGCTTGGGCGCGACTGCTTCTAGTGCCCTGCCAACCCTGGCGGAGCGATTGCGAAGGACGACCATGCCCAGTCAACGTGTTGAATTCCCCGGCAGCCAGGGCGAGCCACTCGCCGGGCGGCTCGATACCCCAGACAATGCGCCGCGCGCTTGGGCGGTGTTTGCGCACTGCTTTACCTGCTCCAAAGACTCCAAGGCGGCGGCCTACATTGCCCGCGCGCTGGCCGACGCCGGTTATGGGGTGTTGCGCTTTGACTTCACCGGTCTGGGCGGCAGCGGCGGTGATTTTGCCAACACCCACTTCAGCTCCAACGTGGAAGATTTTGTGGCCGCGGCCGACTGGTTGCGCCAAACCCACGGTGTACCTGCGCTGCTGATGGGGCACTCGCTGGGGGGTGCCGCCGTGCTGGCCGCCGCCAGCCAGGTGCCGGATTGCCGGGCCGTAGCCACGCTGGGCGCCCCGTTTGATCCGGCCCATGTGACCCACCAGTTTGGAGAGGGCTTGAACGTGATTGATGAGCATGGCGAAGCCACCGTGCAACTCGCGGGGCGGCCCTTCAAAATCAAACGTGAATTCATCGCCGACCTGACGGGTCAGCCTCAGGCTGAGCGTATTCGCCAGCTGCGCCGACCGCTGATGGTGTTGCACGCCCCTGAAGACGCCGTGGTGTCCGTCGACAACGCCCGCCGGATTTTTGAGACAGCCTTGCACCCCAAGTCCTTCATCTCACTGGACGGAGCGGACCATCTGTTGAACAGCCCCGATGACGCCGGCTTTGCTGCCGCGATGATCGCCGCCTGGGCGCAGCGCTACCTGCCTGGCGAGCCGACTGTGGCCGCCGCAGCCTAGGTGTTTGCCACCCGAACGCAATTGCGTCCCTCACTCTTGGCCCGGTAGAGCGCCTTGTCGGCGTCATTGACCAGGTCCTGAGCGTTTGAGTTGCCTGTGGGTGTGTCAATGGCCACGCCAAAACTCGCCGTGAAGCGGATGGTTTGGCCCTCAATGTCCAGACACAGGTTTTCGATGGCCGCGCGAAGCTCTTCCGCCACCGCGAGGGAGTTCGACATATTGGCGTTCACCCGCAGCAGCGCAAACTCCTCCCCGCCATAGCGGGCCACCACGTCTTCCCCGCGAAGCACTTTGGCGCGCAGCACCTCACCCACGGCACGCAGGCATTCGTCACCCGCCGGGTGACCGTAGGTGTCGTTCACGTTTTTGAAATGATCAATGTCAAACAAAATCACCGACAGCGAGGTGCCCATGCGGGTGGCGCGCCGATGCTCGGTTTGCAAGGATTGATCAAAAAAGGCCCGGTTGCTGATTTGGGTGAGCCCGTCCGTGGTTGAAAGGTGTTGCAAGCGGTTGTTGGCGATTTGCAGTTTTTCCAGCGTCTGGTTCAGGTCATTGGTGCGCGCCTGCACGCGTTTTTCCAGATTGACGTTGGCCTGCTCTTGGACCGCAATCAGTGCCGTTTGAGCGGCCCGGGTTGCGCGCTCACTGTCCAGTGCTTCGGCCTGGGCCTCCAAACGCAAGGAGCGATCGGAGTTGATGCGGTCCGCCAAGGTGAAGGACAGCAATACCACCAGAAGAAGTATGCCAATTTGGGGCGCGTTGATGGTCCAGAACCCGGTGGGAACAATGCCAAATTTTTGGGCTGCCAACACAGCAAGGCCGATCAGCGCAGCCGTCCATGCCAAGCAGTAAAAACGGGCAAATTGGGCGCCTCGCCACCAGCGCCAATACCCAAGCAGCAACACGATGACGGTCACAGGGATGACGAGCGACGCAGCCACCCGAATCGTGACACTGAAGGGCAGGAAGAACGTGGAGAGCATCAAAGCACCACTGGCAATTGCCAATGCATTGAGCAATCGGTAGGCGGCCACCGAGGCATGTTTAAGCTTTAAAAAACTATTGGCAAACAAACAGGTAAATAGCGTTGTACTGGCGGCAAAGGTGGAAATGGCGTAACTGTTCCAGTTCACGGCGTCGGGCCACAGGTAGGCAAACGCGTAGCCGGAAAGCGACAAATGAAACAACAAGTAGCTCGTCGCGAATCCAATGAAATAGACGTAGTTCAGGTCACGAATCGAGAAAAATAAAAACAGGTTGTAAATCACCATGATCAACAGCACACCGGCAAAAGCCCCTTGCAGCAGGCCTTCTTCCTGACTGGCGGTTTGAAATGCGAGCGGCGCCCACACCCTAAGAGTCGCTTCAACGGTGCCGGTGGACGCCAGCCGCAGGTAAATCTGGTTGCTGCCCGGAGACAGGGTCACAGGCATGACAAAGTGGGGGTGTTGCACCGGGCGAAGGGCGAAAGGCTGCGCATCGCCCAAGGCATAGGTGGTTTTCAGCACCCCTCCCACCAAGTGGTAGAGCCTTACTTCGTCAAGAAAGGCAAAGGGCAACTCAACGAGTCGATTCACAGGCCGATCACTGGCGTTTTGAATTACAAAGCGAAACCAATACGTATCACTGGTGAACCCAAAATTCGGCGCACTTCGATTGATCGTTTGCCATGTGGATTGAGGCGCCATGACCTGGTCCAGGGACAAAGCGCCCTCCGGGTCGATCAGCAAACCCATGCGGGTGGACACATCAATGCGCTCAGGACCGGCCCCTGTCAGCGTGAAGTCCCGAAAAGTATCTGGCGCCACGTCCTGCGCCAACAGTCCGAATGAGCTCAGCGCGGCGATCAGAAAGACCAACAATCTTCGCTTGATTTCATTGATGAGCACAGATGGTTTTCTCAATAGCGCCCCAGCTTATGAAGGGCTCGTCGCCGACCCCGTGGGGCGGTCAGTACACGGATGACTCAATCTACAACGCCCGTGTCATTTTTGCGCATGGTGAAGTCCCTAACGCCCCCGAACCTCATTGCGCTGCGTGCCCCAAAAACAACCCTCCGCTGCTTGTTTCTCCATCGGTGCCTTAGCACCCATGGCGGCCCTCTTGCCGCCTAGATCACCCCGTTGAACATCATTACATCCACCTCGTCACCGGGGGCGACGTTGCCCTGGTCGTGGTGGAGCACGATCAATCCATTGGCCTGCACCATGGAACTGAGCACGCCCGAGCCCTGGCTGCCGGTGGTTTTGACCCACAGCGCGCCATGCGCCGCCGTGCTGACGCAGCCGCGCTGGTACTCGGTGCGGCCGGGCTTCTTGCGAATGGGCTCGAGGCTGCGGGCCTTTAGCAAAGGCAGGGGTTCTGCCTTGGCGCCCATCATCTGCAGCAACGCGGGGCGAACAAAGGCCAGAAAGGTGACCATGACCGCGACCGGGTTGCCGGGCAAGCCAAACAAAATGGCTTTGCCGGTATTACTCAACGTGCTATCAATTGCGTAGTGTGCTTCGCTGGATGCATAAGCGCTAGAGGCCAATTTCTCTCTGAAAATCTGGCCCACCGCCATGGGCCGGCCGGGGCGCATGGCGATCTTCCAAAAGGCCACGTCGCCCAGCTTTTTCATCATGGCCTTGGTGTAGTCCGCCTCACCCACGCTCACGCCGCCGCTGGTGATGATGGCGTCGGCCTGCTCGGCGGCGCTCACAAAGGCGGCCTCCAGCGCGTCGGGTTCGTCCGGGATCACGCCCAGGTCAATCACCTCGCAGCCCATGCGGGTCAGCAGCCCGAACACGGTGTAGCGGTTGCTGTCAAACACAGCGCCCTCGCGTGGTGTCTCGCCCAAGCTCAGTATCTCGTTGCCGGTCGAGAAGTACGCCACTCGCAGCTTGCGCAGCACGGTGAGCTTTTCAATGCCCAAACTGGCCACTAGCCCAAGTGCAGCCGGCGTTAGTAGCTCTCCTTTTTGTAGTGCGGGCTGGCCCTCCGTCAGGTCCTCCCCCAGCTTGCGGCGGTTGTCGCCGGTGCGCAGCAAGCCAGCAGGCAGGGTGACGCAGCCCTTGCCAATGTCGGTTTGCCCCTCGGTGACAAACTCTTGCGGCACCACCGTGTCCAGGCCGGGCGGCATGATGGCGCCGGTCATGATCTTGACGCAGTCGCCCGCGTTGACCGAGCCGTTCCAGGCTTTGCCGGCCAAGGCCGTGCCCACTACCTGCAAGACCAGCGGCTGGGTGGGTGACAACTGTGCGCCATCAAAGGCATAGCCGTCCATGGCCGAGTTGTCGTGCGGCGGCACGCTGATGGGCGAGATCACGTCGCTGGCCAGCACCCGGCCCAGCGCTTCAAAAATATCAACCTCTTCCTGTTCGGTGATGGGTTCCACCAGCTCACCCAGAAACGTGTTGACCATTGTGACGTTCAGGGCTTGCGGGTCGTAGCCGGCCAGTTCAGCGGCGATGTCGTCAATGGTTTTCATACGGTGGGTGTTTCAAGTTGCCGCAAATCGGCCAGGGTGTTGGCGTTGGCAAAGGCCTGCGGGTCATCGGCTGGGGTATCAAAGGGCACGATGACGGTTTTGTGCAGCGCGGTCCACGCGTCAATCTTGCGCCCGCCGTCATGGGTGAATTGCACCAAACTCTCCAGCAGGCCCACGCGCATCATGCAAAACACGGGTTGCGGACGCACTTTGCTCTGGCCGTGCTGATCTGTCTCGGGCGCGCCGACCATGGCAATGTCGGCGTCTTGTTCGTCCAGCGCCTGCGCTAGGCGAGGCACCAGGTCCAGCGGCAACAGCGGCGTGTCGCAAGGCACGGTCACCAAATAAGGCGTTTCGCAGCGCTCCAGACCGGTCAAGAAACCGGCCAACGGGCCGGCGTAATCCGCCAGGCCATCGGGCCAAACGGCGGCGCCAAACGACTCGTAAGCCGAGAGGTTGCGGTTGGCGTTAATCAAAATGGTGCCCACGCCGCCGCCCATTTGCAGCCGGGTGAGTGTGTGCAGCGCCAACGGCATGCCGTTGAAGTTTTGCAGTCCCTTGTCCACGCCGCCCATGCGGGAGCCGCGTCCGCCGGCCAGAATCAGGCCGGTAATGTCGATTGGGTTGATCAAATCAGCCTCCTATGTAACTCATTTCAACGCGCCGCTGGCCGAGTCCGGTGTCGGGGGCCATGGCGCTTCTTAGCTCGGAATAACTGTCGGTGCGTCCCTGCCAGATGTGGGCCACTGCCGACGTCAGGTCCGCATCCGACGGGTTGTTGCGAACCAGCGCACGCAAGTCGTAACCCTGTGACGCAAACAGGCATAAAAACAGTTTGCCCTCGGTGGACAGGCGGGCGCGGTTGCAGTCGCCGCAAAACGCCTGGGTGACGCTGCTGATGACACCAATCTCACCCGCGCCCTTGTCATGTTGGCCCGATGCATCGGCATAACCCCAGCGCTCGGCGGTCTCGCCCAGGTTGGATGGGTCGAGTTGCACCAAAGGCAGTTCGGCATGAATCAGCTGCACTACCTCGGCCGAAGGCATGACCTCGTTCATGCGCCAGCCGTTGGTGGCGCCCACGTCCATGTATTCGATGAAGCGCAGCACAATGCCCGTGCCTTTGAAACGCCGCGCCATGGGCAATATTTCATGCTCGTTGGTGCCGCGTTTTACCACCATATTGATCTTGATCGGCCCCAGGCCGGCGGCCTGTGCGGCCTCAATGCCGGCCAGCACGTCCGCCACCGGAAAGTCCACATCGTTCATGCTGCGAAACACGGCATCGTCCAGTCCGTCCAGGCTGACCGTCACGCGTTGCAGTCCGGCGGCCTTCAGGGCACGCGCTTTGCGGGCCAGCAATGAGCCATTGGTGGTCAGTGTCAGATCAAGCGGCTGGCCGTCCAGGGTGCGCAGGGCTGAGAGCTGTTCAATCAAGGCCTCGATGTTTTTGCGCAAGAGAGGCTCGCCGCCGGTGAGGCGAATCTTTTGTACGCCATGGGCTACAAACACCCGCGCCATGCGGGTGATTTCCTCAAACGACAACAGCGCCGAGTGCGGCAGGTAGGTGTAGTCTTTGTCGAAGATTTCCTTCGGCATGCAGTAATTGCAGCGAAAGTTGCAACGGTCCGTCACGCTGATACGCAAGTCCCGCAGGGCGCGCTGGCGGGTGTCGGCTAGCAAGCCGTTGGCAGTCAGCCGAGTCGAGGGTGAAAAAGCGGCGGCGGGGGTAGTCAGTGCGCTGGATCGCTGGTCAACCAGTGGCACAACGCGGGGAGGGTGACGTTCAGTCATGGAAGTGGTGCCTGTGTCCGGGGTGATTTCTGATTTTGGCACGTTTTGCCGTCTGTCAGGTGGCCCATAATGACCCCCGGTTTTCAGTTTGTAGAACAGGGGCGCCCTCCATGAAACTTGACGAATTGCTCGCATCCAGCGGGCACTTGCCCAGCATCCCGAAGGTGATTGCCTTGCTGCTTAACGAGTTGGGCAAGGAAGAGCCCGATTTGCGAAAAATCACTCAAATGATCAACACCGACCCGGTGCTCACCACCCGCTTGCTGCGCTTGGCCAATTCGGCTCAGTTTCAGCTGGCCAACAAGATCAGCAGCGTGTCCGAAGCCTTGGCGCTGCTGGGTTTGCGCCAAGTTCACTCGCTGGCTACGGCGGCGGCGGTGGCCGGCGCCTTCAAGGGCATTCAGGGCATGGACATGAACGCCTTCTGGCGCTACAGCCTGAACGTGGCCAGGTTGTCCCGATCGCTCGCGGGCTTGGCCAAGCAGAACCAGGCGGCGGCCTTCACAGCCGGTTTGATTCACGCCACTGGCGAACTGGTCATGCGTTTGGCTCTGCCGGCTGAGATGACGGCCATGGACGCCACCACGCCCCCGCTGGGGTTGAAGCGCGCCTCGGCGGAGCGCAAATTGCTTGGCTACAGCTTTGCCCAAGTGGGCGCTGGTTTTGCCAGAGAGTGGCAGTTTCCACTGCCTATTGTGGAGGCGCTGGAGCATCAGGAGGCGCCGTTTGACAACGACGTGTACGAACCCTTGGCAGGCGTGTTGCATCTGGCCGTCTGGCGCTCGCGAGCGCATGAGGACAAGCTGGACGCCCAACTCTTGATTGATCACTTCCCTGACCAAGTGGCGCTGGCCTTGAAGCTGGACCGCGACATGGTGTTTGGTGAAGACCCGGTGGAGTGGACTACCCAGGCCGACGTGGACGTGATGCTTTAGGCGTCAGCGCGTCAATACAGACGGGCCAATGTCCTGGAACGGCCCAAGCGGGTTGTGGGTGATTTCCACCTCGTTGACGCGGGGCTGACCGCCCCAACTGCGGTAGACCACCATGTCGTTCACCAACAAAATTAAGCCGGTGAAGCGCCAGCCTGTGGTTTCTAGGCGTCTGGAGAAGTTGGTGAAGTCGGCCCAAAAATTGCCGGTGCGGTTTCTGGCGATCCGGGTAGCCGTGATCTCCCAGCCGCGACAAGCATCGCGCGCCTCCAGACAAGCCCACACCCCGGCGTCGAGATCTTGCCGCTGCAACAGCGCGCTGGGTACAAAGCGGCGCACGATGTCGGCATGGGTCAGGATGACGGTGTTGGGGTAATCGGGCGGGGCAATGCCCAGTTTCCTCAGTTCATTGCCGTTGCTTTGCATGGGGACCAGGCCGTCAATCGCCAGGCGGGCCTGCTCAAAGGTCTCAAACGGCGAGGCTTCACTTTTGGCGCTGGGCAGCAAAGTCGAGCAGCCCCCCAAGAGCAGTGACAGCAGGGTAGCGGCAAAAACAGTTTTGGAGTTGGGCACGTTGGAACCAGTGTGTTGAGGATGTCTAAATTTCATTTTCATCCGCTGGCGTGTCGTGTCGATTGATCAGGATCAATTTGATGAATCTGCCAGAACGACCTTTGTTCACCGAGATCCGCATGACGCCGGGTCCCATTTTTATAGACAAACTGGACTGTCGCGTTTGCTATGTAAGCGTATGCAGCTACTAAAAACATAGTAAAAACCCGCCGAAGCGGGTTGGTGTTTGATAAGCAGAGTGGGGCTTAGCCGGCGTGAATCTTCATCATCAATGGCACGATCAAAAGCGCCACGATGTTGATGATCTTGATCAAGGGGTTGATGGCCGGGCCGGCCGTGTCTTTGTAGGGGTCGCCCACCGTGTCGCCCGTGACCGCTGCCTTGTGCGTCTCGGAGCCCTTGCCGCCGTGGTTGCCGTCTTCAATGTACTTCTTGGCGTTGTCCCAGGCACCGCCGCCGGTGCACATGGAAATGGCCACAAACAAGCCGGTCACGATGGTGCCCATGAGCAAGCCACCCAGGGCTGCTGGGCCCAATACCAGTCCCACCACAATGGGCACCACCACAGGCAGCAGCGACGGAATCATCATTTCGCGAATGGCGGCCGTGGTCAGCATGTCCACCGCTTTGCCGTATTCCGGCTTGGCCGTGCCCTCCATGATGCCGGGAATCTCCCGGAACTGACGGCGTACTTCGACCACCACACTGCCCGCAGCGCGGCCCACGGCCTCCATCGCCATGGCGCCAAACAGGTAGGGAATCAGGCCGCCAATGAACAAACCAATGATGACCATCGGGTTGCTCAAGTCGAAGCTGACCACCTTGCCGTAGGCCTCCAGTTTGTGGGTGTAGTCGGCAAACAAAACCAGTGCCGCCAAACCGGCGGAGCCAATGGCATAGCCTTTGGTGACTGCCTTGGTGGTGTTGCCCACTGCGTCCAAAGGGTCGGTGATGTCGCGCACGCTGGCGGGCATTTCGGCCATTTCAGCAATTCCACCAGCGTTATCGGTGATGGGGCCATAAGCGTCCAGCGCCACCACAATGCCGGCCATGCTCAACATCGATGTTGCCGCAATCGCGATGCCATACAGGCCCGCCAAGGTGTAAGCCGTCCAGATGGCCATACACACAAAAATCACCGGCCAGGCTGTGGAGCGCATGGACACTCCCAAGCCCGCAATGATGTTGGTCCCGTGCCCGGTGGTAGACGCCTGGGCAATGTGCTTCACAGGCGGGTACTGCGTACCGGTGTAGTACTCGGTGATCCACACCAAAGCAGCCGTCAGCACTAGGCCTACGGCGCAGGCGCCAAACAGGCGCATCTGGCTGCCGGTGGCAGTAATTGAGTTGTCGGGCATCAGCCACATGGTCACAAACAGAAAGGCCACCAGCGACAAACCACCTGCCACGGCCAAGCCTTTGTACAGCGCAGGCATCACGTTTTTCATGCCCGGTGTGGCTTTGACAAAGAAGCAGCCAATGATGGACGCCACGATGGACACCGCGCCCAGCGCCAGCGGGTACACCACGGCGGCCGTGCCAGCGCCGGTCACCATCAAGGCGCCCAGCACCATGGTGGCAATCAGCGTCACGGCGTAGGTTTCAAACAAGTCAGCGGCCATGCCGGCACAGTCGCCCACGTTGTCGCCCACGTTGTCGGCAATCACGGCCGGGTTGCGGGGGTCGTCTTCAGGAAT
>JBBKVN010000503.1:0-3868 GCA_037968455.1 Rhodoferax sp. | reverse complement strand
CGAATTGCCTAGCGCAGCATTCGCAAGCCTGGTTTCCACTTCGCCAGTTTCATTGGGTGCGGAATACGTCACATTCGCCATGCTTTCTCCGCGATTCTCCATGACCTCAGCAGCTTGCTCCAACTGGTCATTGGACTGCACCTTGACCGTCATGAGTAGTTTGGTGACTTCGTTTTTGACAGAGTCGAGCAATTGACCAAACAGTTCAAACGCTTCACGCTTGTACTCCTGCTTAGGTTGCTTCTGAGCATATCCACGCAAATGAATACCTTGACGCAAGTAGTCAAGTGAACCGAGGTGGTCGCGCCAGTGAGTGTCAATGCTTTGCAAAAGAACCATGCGCTCAAACTGCGTGAAGTTCTCACCTCCGACGAGTGTCACCTTGGCTTCAAACAATTTATCGGCTTCACTTTTCACGCGTTCAACGATGTCCTCATCAGTGATTGCGCTCGCCTCGCTCACGGTCTCTTGGAGAGCAATAGGTACTTGCCACTCTTCTAGCAATACCTTTTCAAGGGCCGCAATGTTCCACTGTTCTTCAACTGACTCGACGGGTACATATTCACGGACCAAATCCTGAAAGCACCCCTCGCGCAATGACGCGACCTGAGCGGTCAGATCCAACGCATCAAGAATTTCATTGCGCTGTTGATAAATCACTTTACGCTGGTCGTTGGACACATCGTCATATTCAAGCAATTGCTTGCGCATGTCGAAATTTCGGGCTTCGACTTTGCGTTGAGCACTCTCAATACTGCGCGTCACAATGCCGGCCTCAATGGCTTCACCATCTGGCATCTTGAGGCGATCCATGATCGATCGCACCCGATCGCCCGCAAAGATACGCATCAAGGAGTCGTCAAGACTCAAGTAGAAACGCGATGATCCAGGATCGCCCTGCCGTCCTGACCGGCCTCGCAGCTGATTGTCGATTCGCCGCGACTCATGGCGCTCCGTCGCGATGATACGCAGGCCACCCAGGGCTTTGACTTGCTCATGTACGGCTGCCCATTGCGTCCGAATGGATGCGATTTGCTCTAACTTTTGCGAGGCGTCCAAGGACTCATCCGCCTCAACAGCTTCGATTGATTTGCTGACATTCCCACCCAAAACAATATCTGTTCCACGCCCTGCCATATTGGTCGCGATAGTGATCATCTTGGGACGACCTGCCTGCGCCACAATGTCCGCTTCACGGGCGTGCTGCTTGGCATTCAGTACCTGGTGAGGCAGCTTTTCTTGCTCCAAAAGTTGCGCAATAACTTCAGAATTTTCAATGGATGTCGTCCCAACCAATACGGGTTGCCCACGCTCAAAACACTCACGAATGTCATTGATGGCGGCCTGATACTTTTCTTGAGTCGTCTTATAGACGCGATCCAGTTGATCGTCACGTTTGCTGGGTCGGTTGGGCGGCATCACCACCGTTTCCAAACCGTAAATTTCTTGAAATTCGTAGGCTTCCGTGTCAGCAGTGCCAGTCATTCCAGACAACTTCGCGTACAGGCGGAAGTAGTTCTGAAAGGTGATCGACGCCATGGTTTGATTTTCCGGCTGAATGAGGACGCCCTCCTTCGCCTCAACCGCCTGGTGCAACCCTTCGCTCCAACGGCGCCCGGACATCAGACGACCGGTGAACTCATCGACGATCACAATTTCCCCGTTTTGGACGACATAGTGCTGGTCACGATGGTGAAGATGATTTGCACGCAACGCCGCGTATAAATGATGCATCAAGGCAATGTTTGCGGGATCGTATAAGGATGATCCGGCTGGAATTAAGCCCAAATCAAACAAAATTCGCTCAGCGTTTTCATGCCCCTGTTCCGTCAAATAAACTTGACGGCTTTTTTCGTCCAATGTGAAGTCACCCGGCTTCGTGACGCCCTCACCTGTCCGTGGGTCTGCCTCGCCCTCTTGGAGCTGCAAAAACGGGACCACTTTATTGATGGCTAGATAAACATCGGTGTGGTCTTCTGCTTGTCCGCTGATGATCAGCGGCGTGCGAGCTTCGTCAATCAGGATGGAGTCAACTTCGTCAACAATGGCATAGTTCAGGCCCCGCTGAACACGGTCACCCACTTCGTAAACCATGTTGTCCCGAAGGTAGTCGAATCCAAACTCATTGTTGGTACCGTAGGTGATGTCTGATCGGTAGGCCGCTTGTTTTTCTTCTCTCGACATATTGGGCAAATTGATGCCCACTGTCAGTCCCAAGTACTTGTACAAGGTGCCCATCCACTGCGCGTCTCGATTGGCCAAGTAATCGTTCACCGTAACGACATGAACTCCTTTGCCTGTCAGCGCATTCAGGTAGACCGGCAACGTCGCCGTTAATGTTTTCCCCTCTCCGGTCCCCATTTCTGAGATTTTCCCATTGTGAAGCGACATGCCCCCCAGCATCTGCACATCAAAGTGCCGCATCTTCATCGCACGCTTGGACCCCTCACGCACCACGGCAAATGCCTCAGGCAACAGTGCATCCAATGCTTCTCCAGCGGTCAGTCGGTTTTTGAATTCCAGGGTTTTGGAGCGTAACTCGTCATCGCTCAACTTCTCATAAGCAGCCTCCAGCGCATTAATGCGAGAAACGCGTGCACGGTATTGCTTAAGGAGGCGGTCATTGCGACTACCGAAAATTTTTGTGAGGATATTGATGGCCATGAACGCAAGACGAACTCATTGACTCAATGGAGCCAATCGAGCAGTGCAACCCTTTTTGAATATGAAGGAAATGAGGTCTGCCCAGGAAAATTCAACCATTCACAAAAAATGAGATTCCCAGACAAGCCAATTGATTGATTTTACTTTGCCCGAGTCATCGGACTGAGGGAGCACCCGTGGACCTGTTTCGAATCAGCTTTAAAGCCGTCATCGCGCCGGCAACCCCTTTACCCGCATCCAAAAACTTCTGTGGATCCTGCTGAACGCCATTGACCAGGACTTCAAAGTGCAAATGCGGGCCGGTGGACCGTCCGGTGGTGCCGACCTCCGCGATGAGCTGACCCCGCTTTATGAGATCCCCATTTTTGACCCAGATTTTCGATGCGTGCGCATACCTGGTAATCAAATTGTTGCCATGATCAATTTCGACCATATTGCCATAGGCGGGGTGGTAATCTTGAGTGACCACAACGCCACCTGCGGCAGCAAGAATCGACGTCCCCTGCCCCGCTTGGAAATCGAGACCAGTGTGAAGGGCCGACTGCCCGTTAATTGGGTCAACCCTCCAACCAAATGGTGACCCAACGACACTGTCCTCAACTGGCATTCTGGTCGGCACCATCATCGCGCTGATTTTTTTATCAAGCAAGCGCGACTCCAGAATCGTCATTGCATCAGTTCGAGCTCCCGTCATATGCTCCAAGCTAGTCAGGGTCGCCTCTAGCTCAAGCATTGACAGTGGATGACCCATCACCAACGCACCTCCCTTGCCAGACACGCCTTTAACCGGCGGACTGACCACACCAGCCAAACCAGACACTCGTTCACCGAGAGATTCCAACTGTATAACTTTGGCCTGAATTTCGCCTAGCCGTCGAGCCAGAACATCGAGGTTCTCTCTGAGAAAACGATCCCTCTGAAGCGAATCATCCTTAGTCACGATTTCGGCCAAGGGTCCCATGATTGGCCAACCTGCTCGAGCGCCCGTCAAAAACACCCAGTGATATAGACCTACAGAGGTCAGCATCAATATCATTGAAGCAGTAATCAGGGCCAGGAAGAGCTTAGTACCACTGAGCTGAATCGCCCGAGTTCGTGCTGCCCACGCATCCGTGATAATCAATTGCATCTAGCCATCCTATGTCTTGTCACTCATGCAGCGCCGCCAAAATTCAGTCACCATTCTTCAAGCGAGTCAAAGCTC
>JBBKVN010000502.1:0-2566 GCA_037968455.1 Rhodoferax sp. | reverse complement strand
CTGGGGCTGTGAACGGCTTGGTAGCCTTTGAACAGATAGGTGGACGGGCGCTTGTAGTCCGGCGTCCAGGTCAGCGGCCAGTGCGTGGGCCGGGCCGCCCGGGCCTGGGCGCGCAAGGTCTGTATCTCATCGGCATTTTCCACGGTGAACGCCAGCACCGTGGCCACCAGCGCCCCCATGGCCGCCACCCGGTCCGGGTAGGGCTTGAGCATGTGGGTCTCGGGCATGAAGCCAATCGTGTGGTTGAGCGCGGCATAACCGGTTGAGAAGCGTGGCGTCTCCAAAAACTCTTCAATACCGTCATCCGGCGTTTGCTGGATCGGGTTGACGTAAGGGCAGGTGGGCCAGTCACGCGCGGCCATGCCCTCAAAAATGGCGGGCACCATGGTGTCACGCAGAAAATCGCCCAGACCACCGCCCAGCTTGTCGGACTGCGTGGGAATCAGCGTCATGGTGTAGCTGTAGTCGGCGCCATTGGAGGTGTGGGTGTCGACCATCACATCCGGGTCCCAGGCGGTGAAGAAGCGGTTGAACACTTGGGCGGCCAGGCTGTCGCATTTGATGAAGTCGCGGTTCAGGTCCAAATGCCGCGCATTGCCCCGAAAACCAAAGGTCTCCGGCCCGTCTTGATTCACCCGAGAGGTGGCTTGGCGGTTCTGGCAGCCGTCCACGTTGTAAACCGGGATGAACAAGAACACGGTGTTTCCCAATGCAGCCCGCGCAGAGGGTTGGGTGCACAGGTCGCGCACCAGCGCCGTGCAGGCGTCAATGCCTTCGGGCTCGCCAGGGTGAATGCCGTTGTTGTTGAAAAACACCGGCCGGCCCTGCGCCTTCAGCGTCTCTAGGTCCAGCACGCCGTCGGTGGTGATCACCCCCGCGTGCATGGCAATGCCGTTGTCCGAAACCCCAATCTGCCAAAAGCGCAGCACTTGCGGAAAGGCTGCTGCCAGTCGCTCATAAAACGCCACCGTTTGCGCCCAGGTGGCGGTCTGATGGGTGTTGCCCTGCTCGAAAGGCGTGGTGAATTCGGCGTGGTCTGGGGCGGGCATGGGACCTCTTTTTAGAAGAAAAATGGCTCTGGCCCTTTCTGGTAGGGCGCAGGTAGCTATGGTTTAAAGAGCAAGATCGTGCTTGGGGACGGGACGCGGGTGACCAGCTTCGTCAATCGCCACATAGGTGAGCAAGGCCTCTGTGACCTTGCTGTAGGCGCCATGGGTGCCAAATCGCTCCGCATAGACCTCCACCTTGACGGTGATCGAGGTGCGGCCAATGCGCACCAGCTTGGAGAAAAAAGACAGAATGTCGCCTACCCGCACGGGCTGCTTGAAAATAAACTCGTTCACGGCCACCGTGGCCATGCGCCCTCCCGTATAGCGCGCGGGCACCACGGCCCCGGCCAGGTCAACCTGCGCCATCACCCAGCCGCCAAAAATATCGCCGTTGGCGTTGCAGTCGCCCGGCATGGGAATCACCTTGAGCACCAGCTCCTGGTCGGTTGGCAGGCTGACGCCGGTGGTGCGGTCCTTGGGCACGGGCAGCGGGCGGTTCTGCGGGGGAGGGAGGGCGCTGGAGTTGTCGGACATGGGCACAATCAGGGTTGTTTAAGCTTCAAGATTGTCCTCCATGCGTCGCTCTGGCGAACTCAGTCATCCCCACCCTGGCGCGTCCAACGCAGCCACCCCTACCGCCCCCCGCACTGACTGGGCCACCTTGCGTCGCCTGTTTCCCTATCTGTGGGAGTACAAATGGCGCGTGATGGCGGCGCTGGCCTTCATGGTCGGCGCCAAGATGGCCAATGTGAGCGTGCCGTTGCTGCTCAAAGAGCTGATTGACACCATGAACCCCAAGGCGGGGCTGGACAGCACCGCTCTGCTGGTGGTGCCCGTGGCTTTGTTGGTGACTTATGGGCTGCTGCGCCTGTCCACCAGCCTGTTTGCCGAGTTGCGCGAACTGATTTTTGCCAAGGCCACCGAGGGCGCCTCGCGCACCATCTCGTTGCAGGTGTTTCGCCACCTGCACGCCATGAGCCTGCGTTTTCACCTGGAGCGCCAGACCGGCGGCATGACGCGAGACATTGAACGTGGCACCCGCGCCGTCAACTCGCTCATCAGCTATTCGCTTTACAGCATCGTGCCGACCCTGATTGAGGTGGCCATGGTGCTCACCTTGCTGGCGGTCAAGTTTGACGTCTGGTTTGCGGGCATCACCATCATCGCGCTCGTTTTCTACATTACCTTTACCGTGACGGTCACCGAGTGGCGCACCCAGTTTCGCAAGCAAATGAACGAGCTGGACTCCAGCGCCCACAGCCGGGCGGTGGACTCGCTGCTGAACTACGAAACCGTCAAATACTTCAACAACGAAGAGTTTGAGGCGCTTCGTTACGACGAGAACCTGGCCAAGTTCCGCAAGGCCGCCCTCAAAAGCCAGCGCACCCTGAGCCTGCTCAACACCGGCCAACAGCTCATCATTGCCACCGGCCTGGTGGCCATGCTCTGGCGCGCCACCCAAGGCGTGGTGGATGGCCGCATGACGCTGGGCGACCTCGTCATGGTGAACGCTTTCA
>JBBKVN010000501.1:0-16900 GCA_037968455.1 Rhodoferax sp. | reverse complement strand
CTGCAGCGTCTGCCCCGGTGGGCAGAAGAGGCACGATAGACGGGTAGTCGCCGCCGTGACCCTCTGCACCGCCGATACCGGTTGCGTAAATCTTCGCCACCAAGTCGTTCTTGCGCATGCCAGGCTCAATGGTTTGGACAATCATGTTGTGCATACGCTCAACAATCTTCGCGGCGATCCGCATGTAGGCAATTTCCTGCGGCGACTTGATAGCGCGCTGCCAGTTCACCAGCGCGGTTGCATCAACCCACTGGGCCTGGGGCAGGTTCTTTTGCAATGCTGCATAGGCCGCTGCGCTGAAATAGTAGTTGTCCATCTCCACGCCAATACGCCGGGCTTGCCAGCCACGCGCGGCAATCACCTCCAGCGCCAGGTAGTCCATCGGGTGCCGTTCCACCGACTGCACGTAATGGTCCGGGTAACCAATCATGTTCTCGTTCAAAAGTTGAGTGGTCAGCTTGGCTCCATTGACGTCCTGGCCGCGCCCAAACCAGATCGGGTCTCCCTCCAGGCTCACCAAGACACACTGGTGAACATAGAAAGACCAGCCGTCATAGCCGGTCAACCAAGCCATATTGGCAGGGTCAGTAACGATGAGAAGCTCAATGCCGCGCTGGGCCATCGCTGTACGCGTTTTATCCAGGCGTTGTGCGTACTCAGGCGCTTGAAACGGCATGTGAATAGGCCTGGACTTGGAATTGAAAATGGAATCGGACATGGTCATTCATCCGTCGAAGGACGTTCCAAACCCGGCCTGAATCGCACGGCCGTAGGCGAAAGTGGCGATGGCAGTGTCTTGTGCGCCGGTCCCGGTGAGGTCACAAATGGTGACTTCTTCCGCATTTGTTCGGCCGGGACATTGACCGGCGATCACCTGCCCCAGTTCGGGCATCGATGTATCGGCATTGACCAAGCCGGCTTCAATGGCGTGATGCAGTTCACCAAGCACCCGGACCTGGCTCAACCGATCACAAAAGTATTGCGTTGGGGCCGCAATCACCTCTGGCGCAAGCTCGTTTTTGTGTTCGGCATCCGAGCCCATCGCGGTGATGTGCAGGCCGGCGTGCAGGTGACGCAACTCAATGAGTGGCTGGTTGCTGGGGGTGGTGGTGACGGCGATGTCGGCATCGGCCATTGCGGTGTCGATATCGGAGCAGGGTTTGATGGGAATGCCCAGCTCCTCGCTCATCTCCAGGGCAAAGCCCTGCGCATGAGAAAGAGTCGGAGCCCACACCGACGCGGACTCGATCTCCCGTACCAGCAGCAGCGCCCGCAACTGCAGGCGGGCCTGTGCTCCAGCCCCAACAATGGCCACGCGCTTAGCGTCCGCCCGCGCCAGCCATCGCGCGGCAACGGCACCGGCTGCAGCGGTGCGAATGCTTGTGAGATAGCCGTTGTCGAGAAGCAATGCTTCCAATAACCCGGTTCGTCCGGACAACAAAACCATCAGTCCACTGAGGCTGGGCAAGCCCAGTTTGGGATTGTTGAAAAAGCCCGGACTAATCTTGACCGCGAAACTGTCCAGATCGGGCAAATAGGCCGTCTTGACATCGACCTCCCCGTGGTGGGCGGGAATGTCCAAACGCAATATGGGCGGCATGACCACATCACCGGTGGCGAGGGCGCGGAACGCCTGCTCGACGCAATGGATCGCGTCGACGTCGAGAGCCACACATGCGCGCAGATCTTGCTCACTCAACACAATAATTTTTTGCATTTAGGACTCTTCCAACAGGGGTGCATTGCACTGATCCGGCGGGCCAGTGCTCTGAGAATGAGTCTAGTGCGCCCCGTTACTGTTTGAGTTGTCCTAGTGCATTACGTGTGGTGATTCACCCTTGGGTACTGACGATAGACGCCGGCGATGGTCAGAAGCGCAGCATTGATACGGGTATCTCCGCCTTCCGCACCGAGGCACACCCGAATTGCATTCGGCCGGGGCGTGCCACTCACCAGGAATGGATCGGGCGAGGTCACCGCGATATGCTGGTTTCTCAATTCCTGTACAAGGTTGTCGACCTGCCAATGGTTCGGAATGCCTAGCCAAACAGAGAGCGCCGCTGGCTGCTGCTGTCCCAATACAAACTCACCCAGCACGTCGCCCACCATGCGGTGACGGTCCGCCAGTCGCGTGCGTTGCGTCTCGATCAGCTTCTGAGCTGTACCGTCGCCGATCCAGCGTGTTGCAATTTCTGCAAGCAGGGGGGTCGCCATCCAGCTGGTGACGCGCAGGATACTTTCGACGCGCAACGCCATTCGTCTGGGCATGCTGAGGTATCCAACTCGCAGGCCTGTCAGAACCGACTTGGTGAAGCTGGTGCAGTAAAACCCCAATTCAGGGAGATGACTGCAGATCGGGGGCGGACGTTGTGCGAGAAGGGGGCCAAAGACGTCGTCTTCTATGACATAAACCCCATAGCGATCGGCGATTCGGGCAATGGCCCGGCGTCGCGAATCGGGCATTGACGAGCCGGTAGGGTTATTCAGGTTCGGCGTACATACCAGTGCGGTAATCCGCTCGTTGGCACACATGTCCTCAAAATGATCTGGCCGAATTCCATATTCGTCAGTATCAAGCCCTTTGAGCGTAAAACCGAGCACCTGGGCGCAGCCGATAACGCCATGATCAGTGACGTTCTCACAGAGCACGACATCAGCCGTGCTGACCAACGAGGCAAGCGCCAGAAACAATGCCTGCGAGGCCCCGTTGGTGACAAGCAGCGTGTCGATAGAGGTCTCCATGCCAAGCGAAGCCAACCACTGGACACCTGCAGCACGGTGGTATTCAAAGCCGGCAATCGGACGGCACAGTCGCATCCACGGGTGATCGGGTTGCACGGCCAGAGCGGCACAGGCCTCCCGCCAATAGTGGTCATGCTCAGGTGTATGTACGATTGCCGCGATGGAGAAATCAATCACCGAGCGATCAGCGCGGTCCAGCATGTAGGTAGCGACTTTTTCAGTCACGCGTTTTGCAACAAAGCTGCCACGTCCAATTTCGCAGCGAATCGCGCCATGCTGTTCGAGTTCTTTGTAGGCGTTTGTGACGGTCTGTCCGCTGATGCCAAGTTTCTGACTCAACTCTCGCTGAGGAGGAAGGCGAGTCCCTTCCTTCAACGTCCCGTTGTCAATGTCAGCGGCAATCGCTCTGACAAGTACTTTCGATTTTGATTCGCCGCTGCGAACCGCAGCGAGTGCTTTGTACCAACCGTCCACTTTTAGAGCCCCCTGCGTTTTTGACAGTCAACTTCTTTTAAGGACACTTGCCGCCGTGATCTAAATTCAGCGTCGATCCGACCCACCGGGAAATTCCTGGTTGAACAGTGAGATCAAATCCTTATTGCCATGCTATGTCGGGCCGGTGCAAATGATGCGCCGATGCAAGTCCATGTCAATATTAGCGCCACTCAACAAGACGACCGTGGTGCCGGGCGCTACGACCCGCCCCGACAGCAAGGCAGCGACTCCAACGGCGCCTGAGCCTTCAACAATTACCCGTTCTTCATGGTAAGCGTGTCGGATTGCAGCGGCAATCTCGTCCTCGGAGACCAGAACCGTGTCGTCCACAAGCGACTGCGCCATCCTGAATGTGTAGTTGTTGTCCAGGCCAATGCCGCCGCCGAGTGAGTCCGCCAGCGTTTCCAATTCTTGTACCTGCACGGGTCGACCCGCCTGGAGACTGGCATGCATCGCGCAGCCGCGTTCCATCGTGACGCCAATCACGCGAATTGCCGGCGAGGCACTTTTGAGGGCCAGTGCCACGCCGGCCAACAACCCGCCTCCTGACAGTGGCACCAGTACTGTGTCAACGCCCGGCATGTCTTCGAGCAACTCAAGTCCCACCGTGCCCTGCCCTGCGATGACATCGGGATGGTCAAAAGGAGGCAATAGTGTCAGACCCTCCTCATTGATCAAGCGAGAAACTTCAAGCTCTGCTTCGTCCTGGCTTGTGCCAGTGATGTGAACCTCGGCACCCAGCGCACGTATGGAAGCAACCTTGTTGGCGGGCACCAGTTGTGACATGCAAATGACAGCCCGAACACCAAGTTGGTGTGCCGCGTAGGCCAGTGCACGACCATGATTGCCTGTTGACACGGCGATGACGCCGCGTTCTCGGCTGGCAACATTGAGGTTGAGCAAGGCGTTGGTGGCACCGCGCAGCTTGAAGCTGCCCGTCGTTTGTTTGCATTCGAGCTTGAGATGTACGGCGCCCCCGGTCAATAGTGACAGCTTGGGGGAGTGCTGTAGCGGCGTGTGCAGAACGTGACCGAGCAATCGATGGCGCGCTCGATACAAGTCAATCAGTCTAATGTCTTCAATCATGTCATTTCTACCTGCGATGGGTCGTTGAAAATCCGCCCGGGTGCCGACGTCGACACGTGGCCCATCATCTTGAGTGCATGCCAGATGATCGCCTGGTTGCTGGTGATAACCGGGCGACCCAGCGCTGCTTCCAACCGCTCTACTGCAAGGCTGGAACGCAGGGCCGTGCAGGAGATAAACAGGGCTTCAGCCTCAGGCGCCATCGCCCTGATTCCCGCATCAACTATGAATTCGGGGCTCAACGCCGTCATCGCGTAATCGTCATCCATGTCAAGCCCCAATACGTTGAGAACGTCAAGGCCGCGACTGGCGTAGTACTCGCCCAGCGCCAGATTGACGTCCGCCTTATATGGCGTAAGCATGGAGACTCGTCGTGTGCCGAGATGGTGAAGCGCCGCCAGGCTCGCTGTCACTGGCGTGGTCTGGTAGCGAGAAGGGTGCGCACGCGCCAGCAATGCCAGCGTCTGTGCTTCGCCCATGGCAATCGTCCCCGACGTACAACCAAAAACCAACACGTCAAGGTTCAACCCTGGCAGCAAGTCCTGGCCTGCCCGCGGTATTTCATTGGCCACTTGACGCAGTGCCTCAAGGCTCATCGGGTTGGCGTGCCTCACCCGGTTGCAGTACAGGTCAACATCTGATGGCAGCATGCGGCGCAGATCCGCCTCGCTATTGAGATCGGTGGCCAGTGCAATCAGGCCAATGCGGACACGCTCCAAGGAGCCAGGACACTCTTGCGAAAGAGACATTGATTCGATGCGCATGGAAGCACCTCCGTTAGTGATATGCAAGGCGTGGAAGAAGCAGAGCGATATCTGGGAACAAGACCAGCAGCAGTGAAACAACCAGCAGCATCAGAATGAATGGCGGGGTGCCTCGAATAACGTCTATGTAGGGTTTTCGGAAAATGGCACACGCGGTAAAGATGTCGCAGCCAAATGGCGGCGTACAGGAGCCAATGGCCATTTGAAGCGTAACAATGGTGCCTACCAGCACTGGATCGATGCCGGCCGCTCTCGCAAGGGGCATAAAAATCGGCGTCAAAATCAGCGTGACGACGATTGGGTCCACAAACATGCAGCCTATAAAAAAGGCAACCGAGATAGCCAGCAAAATGGTGTAAGGACCAGCGGTAGCCAAGCCCAAGCCGGCAATCAACTGTTGCGGAACCTGTGCAAACGAAATAATCCATGAAAACGCCGAACCGGCCCCGACCAGCACAAATACGATACCGGTAATGAGTCCCGTCGAATAGGCGATCTTGGGAATGTCCGCGAGCTTGACCGCGCGATAAATGAACACTTCAAGAATGAACGCATAAAGGACGGCGACCGCCGCAACCTCGGTTGGGCTGAAGTAGCCCGCGTAGAGACCGCCAACAATCAGTACAGGAAACAAGCCCGCCAGGGTGGCCTTGCGAACCGCACGAAACCGCTCTGTCCAGCTTGAGCGCTGCAATATGGGAATGTTCTTGCGCCACGCGTACCAGACGGAGTACACGCTAAACATCGACAAAATAAGTAACCCCGGCCCGATGCCCGCCAAAAACAGTTCGGCAATGGAAACCTTGCCAACGATACCGAATACGATCATGCCGATGCTCGGCGGAATCAGAAAAGCGATGTCTGCGGCGTTGATGATCAAGGCGGTGGTGAACTTGTCGTCGTAGCCTGCCTTTAGCATCCGGGGGCGTATTGGCCCGCCAATAGCGACGACGGTAGCCTGGGTTGAACCCGAGATCGCTCCGAAAAGAGTGCAGGCAACCGCAGCCGTCACCGCTAAACCGCCGCGTAGATGACCGAAGAAGGTCATGGCCAAATCCAGCAGGCGATTCGCCGTATGTCCTCTGGTGACGATGTCAGCCGCAAGTATGAACATCGGCACGGTAATCAATGCGACCGGGCTGATTCCACTGATCATTTGCTGCACGATGATGTCGGTCTTGAGCATCGGAAAATAGACAAAAAATCCAACAAAGGTCGCAACCAGCATCGGGATCATCATCGGAAAACCCATCAGCAGCAGGCAAACCATGACGAGAAAGATTGTGAGGGCCATGACGCGTACTCCTTAGATCGTAGGCATGTCGACGTCATCGGTCTCGCGCACCCGCGGCGCCAGAAAAACGTCGTCAGAGCTGCGCAGGTTGGCAAGAGCTGCCAGGACGAACTGCAAGGCTGCAATGGCCAAGCCCAGAGGTAGCCATAGCAGCGTGCTCCACACTGGAAATTGCAGGGTTGGTGTGACCCGACCAGAGGCTTGAATGCGAAAAATGTAGCTAATGGCATACCAAGCGAGAGCACCAATGACGATCGCTGTGCTCAATTGAATGAATGCGAACATCAGTCGACGTTGTTTGATGGGCAAAAGATCGGTCAATGCAGACATGCGGATATGCCGGCCCTGGCGAGCCGCCGCACTTGTACCCACGAACGTCACCAGCACGATGAGGAATTGATTGAGTTCCTCCGAAAAGAAAATACTGCTGCTAAAGACAATTCGAGCGACGACGTTGGCCAATGTATTCACCGCCATCGCGATGATGGCCCAGGAGAGAAGCTGTCTTTCAAGGACGGCCAATCCAGTATCGACCCGTCGCAAAACGCGAAGCATCGCGCTACCTTCTGACGCAATATTCATAAGTGTGTCTCCATCAACTAGTGAGCTGCTGGTCTCGCAGGCCGTCACGCATTTTTTGCCGCATGATCGCTGGCAGTCTAGTCTGCGTTGCAAACCACCATCAATGCTCTAGTGCAATCAAGCCATCTGAGCCGAATGCCGGATATCAAGTGATGAAGTTGCTTTTGCGGTCAATTGAAGTATTGCGGAGCGATGACATTCTCCGGGGCAGTGGCCCGTTGAACACAAGTCGAACTAAGCATGGTTGAGCACGACACAGCCAACAACTTCGAGCGACCCCGTATATTGTTCTTGTCCGACTCATCTGGAGAGTCGGACAAGCTAACGTTCATGCTGCAGTGTTCTAGTGCAATCGAATCCGCCAATCACGACAGTAGTATTAATTCCGAGTTACTCAGCGAGCCGGTCGCCGGTGACCGACCCCTGTTCATTCAATGAAGGAGATTAAGACCATGACCGTTAAGAAATACCTGAAGAATTTCGTATGTGGCGCCATCTTTGGCGTCGCTGCCATATCCTCAGCCAACGCAGAACAGTGGAAATTTGCGGTGGAAGAGTCCCCTGGCGATGTGCAGACACTCTACGCGCAAGAGTTCAAGCGCTTGGTCGAGGAGGGCACCAAGGGCAAGGTTGACGTCGTGATTTACACCTACGGCCAACTCGGCAACGAAAACGACATTACCGAACTCACCGCCTCAGGTGCGATCCAGTTTTCAAACGCTTCGCCAGGGCATCTTGGCACCTTTGTGCCAGAGGTTCAGATCCTCAGTCTCCCTTTCCTTCTGCCAAAAGACCCGGCAGCCAAAGCCAATATTTTGTCCAACAGCAAAGCCTTGTATGAATCGTTGGCTAAAGACTTCACAAGCAAAGGGCTGAAATTGTTCACCATCTATCCAGAGGGAGAGATGGTGTGGACCACGCAGAAGCCCGTGCGTACACCCGCCGATTTGGGGGACGTGAAATTTCGTGTCATGACCTCGCCCCTCCTGATTGAGCAATTCAAGCTCTATGGCGCAAATCCCGTTGCCCTGCCTTGGGGGGAAATTTATAGTGGCTTGCAAATGAATGTGATCCAGGCGCAGACGAATCCAGCATTCTTCATTGAGAGCGCCAAATTTCATGAGGTGACCAGCTATCTGGTCTATCCTGGCGACGTCGAATACACCACGACCGTTGTTGCCAACGCAGATTTCTGGAAGAAGATGTCAGCCGAGAACAAAGCCATGCTGGGCGAGGTCCGCAACAAACTGCAAACCTTCATCATTGCCAAAGAAAAAGAGAAGAACGCAGCCGCGGTCATCAAGATGATGAAGGACAACCCAAAGTTGAAAGTTATCAAACTGACCGAAGCCGAGAGCGACGTGTTTCGTAAGCGAACCGAGTCGTTGTCTGCTACGTTGGTGAAGATGGCCGGAGGGCGCACCGGCGAAATTCTGGAGCAGTTGAAGGCAGAGATTGCGGCGACCAAATAGCAACTTGAACTAAGTAGCTTTTGACGCCAAATTAGTTGCGTCAATGAGCCAACACCCCAGCAGACTTCGTTTGGTGGGGTGTTTCAATTTGCAGAGGCACAAAAGTGGATCTTACGCACATTCGGGTTGGCCTTGGACTTGCAAAAGTTGAGAACTTTCGCACTGCGGAAGGTCTGAACAAGCCAACCCTATATGATTTTTGCGATGACTTGAATGTTGGGAATGGGTTGGCAATTCCAAAACCTATCTGTCGGTTGTGGGGCGCCTTGAATCATGCCGGAGTTGAACGCGACTGAAAGGATGGTGAAAGTTGAGTGTTTGGCAGCGGAGGTGAGTTCGGCGCTACTTCGTTCCGATCGCTGGCATCACACAGGCATGGGGGAGTATCCATTGCAGAGAGGTTAGTTCCAGGACGTGGGTCTCAACCCGGTTGCGGCCATTGGCTTTGGCGCGGTAGAGGGCGGCGTCCGCGCGGGACAGCATGGAGTCCAGCGTGTCCGTGTTCAGTTGGTTGGTGGTGACGCCAATGCTGACCGTGCAGAACGGCCTTAGATTCGATTCGGCACAGGCCTTGCGAATGCGTTCGGCAGCGGCAACGGCTTCTTCCAGCGACGAGTCGGGCAGCAAGACAGCAAATTCCTCACCCCCAAATCGCGCCAGTTGGTCGGATTGGCGAAGCAACGACTGGACGCTTGCCACCAGTTTGACGAGCGCCTGGTCACCTGCGTGGTGCCCGTAGGTGTCATTGATATTCTTGAAATTGTCCAGGTCCAGCATCAACAGGCCCATGCTGCGCTGCTGGCGATGGCAGCGCTGCAGCTCGTTGGAAAACAACTCGGTCATATGACGCCGGTTGAGGGCATTGGTGAGTGAGTCGCGCGTGGCCAGTTGCTCAAGCTCCGCTAGCAAGCGTTCACTGGCCATCAGCACCATGCCCACCGAGTAAAGCAGCACGCAAAAAGCCAGACTCGCGACATAAACCAAATTCAGTGGGTCGGTGTCAAAGACGTTGTCACCCAGCGGCATCAGGAATGAAGATACCAGCCGCATGACTTGCACCAGGGCCATGAGCAGGGACACAGTCAAGCACAAGCGCGGCGCGAAGGTCGGCGTGGCGTGCCTCCACAGTGCCCATGCCTGACTCAGGAACAAGCCCGAAGCAAGAGAGGTCGCGACGATCAAACGGGCGTGAAAACTGGGAAAACCGTGAGTGAAGAGGACTTGGAGCAGTGCCCCCGTCAGTAGCACTGGAATCCAGACTTTGAGCCTGGGCCGCAGGCCGACAAACTGCAGCGTTCCCAGATAAATCAGGTAGAGGCTGGCAAGCAGCAGCACTCGAGCCAAGGAGATGACCGCCATGGCCGGTAGCCAGTCGCGGTTAAAGGCCAGCAAGGTGCCCAGAGTGACGCCCACCAGGCCCACTGTCCATGTGCCCAGGCCGCGAATGGTAGGTGGGTAGGTTCGTCGCAGGACCAAAAGCACCATCGCCATCAAGCCGCTCATCAGGCCGGCAAGAAGAATGACCGTGTTGAGGTCGATCATGGTGGTCTTTGGTTATTGGCGGAGGAGGCTAGTGCCGTGGCCGGTCGGGGAGTCTTGGGTTTGTAGTCGCAACAGGTACTGACCGCACATTGCCAGCACAGCGGCTTGCGGGCTTGGCAGACGTAGCGCCCGTGCAGAATCAGCCAGTGGTGGGCGTTCACCATGTACTCGGGGGGAATCCGGTTGAGAAGTTTTCTCTCAACTTCAATCGGCGTCTTTCCTGGGGCCAGCCCCGTCCGGTTGCCTAGTCGAAACAAGTGCGTGTCCACGGCCATGGTCGGCTGGCCAAATGCGACGTTGAGCACCACGTTTGCGGTTTTCCGACCGACGCCGGGCAAAGCTTCCAGCGCCTCCCGGGTCCGGGGCACTACGCTTTTATGCTGATCTACCAAAATTTGGCAGGTCTGCATCAGGTGTTTGGCTTTGGATCGGTACAAACCGATGGTCTTGATATAGCCCTCCAACCCTTCCAAACCCAAGTCCAGCATCTTCTGGGGTGTGTTGGCCGCAGGAAACAATCGTCGGGTGGCTTTGTTGACTCCTACATCAGTGGCTTGGGCAGAGAGCAGAACGGCCGCCAACAATTCAAACACCGAGCTGTACTCCAGCTCGGTCTGGGGATTCGGGTTGGCGGCCTTGAGTGTGGCAAAAAAGGCTTCAATGGCCGCAGGCTTCATGTCAGGCGATCATTGAATGCTGACGAAAGTCTCAGCCGCAGGGAATTTTTCATGCAGCCATTTGCCGTCGCCCAGCAAGGCACGCACTAGGTCTGCGGGCAAGGTGTCCAGCGCCTCTGCCGTGGCGTTAGGAGTTTCCGCCAGGAGGTCAGCCAAATGTATAACCGCAGCCAGTCGTGAAAAAGGCTTGTGGGCCAGCGGCTCAAAGGATTGTTGCAATCCGGTCACGACTTCAGCGGGGAAGTTCCAGCGGCGAGCCAATTCAGCTGTGACTTGACCTTCAGTGAATCCGACCAGCTCTTTCTCTCGCTCCCACCGTCCACCGGGGATGTGTGGCAATCTTTCAATTTCTTTAAGCGTGGCGGGATCGGCTTGACCGATCAACAACTCACCCAAGCGCACCATCATGCCAGCGAGCCAAGCCTGTTGAGCGTCTGCGCCGATGCGACTGGCCATCCATTGGGCGTAGCCGGCAGTTGCCATGCTGGTTTGCCAGAATTCCTTAGGATCCAAACCTGGCAGAACAGGGAAGGATTCACTCATACATGAGGCCAGCGCAAGAGTACGAACCTTGGACATGCCGATCATGGCCATGGCCTCGTCGACAGAGCTGACACCGCGTTGTAGTCCAAACGCAGCGCTGTTGGCCAGGCGCAAGAGTTTGGCGGTCAATGCCGGGTCGCGAGAAATGATGGCACCCACCTCGGCCATTGAGGCATCTTCATCGTTGAGGGTCTTGATTAGCTCATGTGCTACTTCCGAAATTGTGGGCAGCTTGACCGTGGCGAAAAAGGAATCGAGGGTGGACATGGATTTTTATCCCTATAGTGAATGGAAAACAATGAGGGACAATTTACCCCAAATGAGCGTACCTCTGGCAAACCCTAGGCCAGATTGGACAGTTTTTATTCATGACCCTCTACAGAAAGTCTATGCCAATGCAATTCGCTGATCGTCTCAATAACGTTGAAACTTCTGCCATTCGCGAGCTTTTCAAGCTCTTGGGCAAGCCCGGCATTATCAGCTTTGCGGGTGGGTTTCCCGATCCGGCCCTGTTTGACGTTGAGGGCATCAAGGAATCCAGCAACGCCGTATTGACCAACGCGCCTGGCGCGGTGCTGCAGTATGGTGCGACGGAGGGCTATGGCCCCTTGCGCGAAGGCATCAGCGGCTTCATGACCAACAAGGGCGCTACGGTGAAGCCGGAGGGACTGATTGTCACCACCGGCAGTCAGCAGGCGCTGGACCTGATAGGCAAGACCATGATTTCACCCGGTGACAAAGTCATCGTGGAGGCGCCCACTTTTCTGGCCACCATTCAATGCTTCCGCCTTTATGGTGCGCACATCATTGGCGCACCGATTGACGCCGACGGCGTGGATGTGGACAAGCTAGAAAAATTGATTGAAGAGCACAAGCCCAAGCTGGTGTACCTGATTCCGACCTTCGGCAACCCCAGCGGCGCCACGCTGTCGCTGGAGCGTCGCAAACGCATTCTTGAAATCGCCGCGCGCACCCAAACTCTGGTGGTGGAAGACGATCCCTACGGTGAACTGTATTTCGACGCTCCACCGCCACCCAGCTTGCTGGCGCTGAGCGACGAGGTGCCCGGTAGCCGCGAGTGGTTGGCCCACTGTGGCTCATTCAGCAAGATCCTGTCGCCCGGACTGCGGGTGGGTTGGCTGATTGCGCCCCCTGAACTGCTGGCCAAGGCGACCATGTGCAAACAATTCAGCGACGCGCACACCAGCAACCTGACCCAAGCCACCGCTGCTCACTACCTGACCTTGAATCGACTGGAGGGTGCTTTGTCCGTAGTGCGTAAAACCTATGCCGAGCGTGCCCGAGTCATGGCCGCGTCCTTGCAGCGTGAGTTGGGGGACGCCATTGCCTTTAACGCACCTCAAGGGGGTATGTTCTTCTGGGCGCACTTGACGGGCGCAAATGGAAAAGACGCGTCGGCACCAGAGTTTGCCAAGCGTGCCATCGACAAAATGGTCGCTTTTGTGCCTGGCGCTCCGTTCTTCGCGCATGACCCCGATCTATCCACATTGCGCTTGAGCTTTGCCACGGTGGGGTTGGACAAAATCGAAGAGGGCATTGCCCGCCTCGGCGAGGCACTTTGAAGCTTGCAAGGCCCAGCGGCAAACGTTTTGAGTCGCTGTGATGGCAACGACTGAGCCGGAGCTCAGGCCGCGCTGATGGGCATGAAGTTTTCCTGAGCAGGAAACTGCTGGTGTAATTTCTTCAGGTCCAGCGACAAGTGATCGAGCACCTCGGGCGGCAGCGCGTCCAGAGCCTGTGGCCCGGCATCTGGCGAATCCGCCAGGTAGCTGGCCAGATGCAGAACCGCTCCCAGACGCGAATAGGCTTGTTCGGTTAATGGGTCCGCCGCCCGTTGCAACGCTTGCATGATCAGCATTGGGAAGTTCCATCTTCGGGCCAGTTCGGCTGTAATTTGACCTTCGTTGAAGCCGACCAAGCGCTTCTCGCGCTCCCACCGGACACCGGGAGCGTGGGGTTGCTGCTCAATTTCCAGCAGCGTTTCGGGGGCTACCTGAGCGATCAAAATCTCACCCAGGCGCAACATCATGCCCGCCAGCCAGGCTGGCTGTCCATCCATCTTCAGGCACCCCGCCAGCCATTGCGCATAGCCAGCACAGGCCATGCTATTTCTCCAGAACTCTGGTCGGTCCAGGCCAGGAACAACCGGAAATGCGTCGTTCATGAGTGCCCCCAACGACATATTCCGGATTGTTGCCATGCCCACCATCGAGATTGCATCGTCCAGGGTGCTCACCCCGCGTGGCAGCCCAAAGTGAGCACTGTTGGCCAGGCGAAGCAAGCCAGCGCACAAGGCAGGGTCTTGGGCGAGGATATTTCTGACCTCTTTGGGTGAGGCTGATTCGTCATCCAATGTCCTGATCAACGCCTGCGCTACTTCTGAGAGTGCGGGCAATTGGACGTTGGAGAAGAATGAATCCAGTGTTGGTGTGTTCGGCATGCTCATATTTTTACTTTTTGTTTCCAATCGGCATCCGGCACTCGTTTGGGTCGATGTCTCGCATGGAGCCGAAGGGTTTTCAATGCAGTTGTGACGATACGCTAAACCGGGAAAGGCGTCGACTTTGCTTGTTGCCGTCTTGCGGGTTGCTTAAGATGGTGGCTTCAACAAAGGGTGGCAACAATATGGGCAACCGAGGATGAATCCCGGTGTGATTTACATCAAGACCGACAGGGGGCGGGCCGTCGTTGCCGAGCGCAGCGGCGAGTTGAGCGCGTTGCAACGTCGGCTGTTGATCGTGGTGGATGGAAAAAAAACTGTCAATGACCTTGGCGCACTGGTGCGGGCGGATGAGCTGGAAGTCGTGCTGAATGTGTTGCTGGAGCACGCGTTGATTGCACCCTCGGGCGATGTGGCCGTGTTGCAGGCACCCTTCGCGCCTGGCTTTGCGGCCGCCCCGGTGAATGATCCGCCAAGGGCTGCGACCAGCCCACAGGCCTTTGTGGCCGTGCGGGAGGAGGCCTCGGACTTTGTTCGTGATCGGTTGGGCGAGGCTGGCGCTCCCATTTGCGATGCCATTGACCGTTGCAAAAGCCCTGCGGAACTGCGCAGGTTGCTACGGGGCGTTGAAATATTTATCGGCGATCGCCTCAGCGCTGAAACCACCCATGCCTTTGCCCGCCATTTTGGCGCCTTGCTGTTGTAACGATCTGAGGCCCTGGTGTCACCGCCCGTGAACGGTGGCACACGTATAACGAACCCATGGTGTGTCATTTGCTCGAGAGCGCATGACCGGACTATTGGCCTTGACTAACAGTTGCTACCCCCCTGGCGCAATAGCTTGTTCAGCCGTGTGAATGCTCAGGCTCGTCTGAGGGCCAGTCAGAAAAAGGGAACGGGACGGTCTCGGTGTCAAAACTCACAAAGCGGGCAATCTGGTTCTGATAGCGCCCCAAGCTGCGCCCCAGGCGTATCAACGGTTGGTTCGGCGTTTCATTGATCAAGGCCCAGGCAAACTGGAAGATCCCGACAGCGAGCAACACCATGCTGGCCAATTGGTAGGTGAGTGCCATCAACACGGTTTTCAGGCCACGGGCCCAGATGGAGCGATCGGTTTGGGGTTCGGAAAACTGTTCATTCATAACGGATTCTTTCGATGTAAGGGTGGTTTGGCGTCAGTCGGAGAAAACGCCAGAGGCGATTTCATAAGAGCGTTTGCGCTGCGCATGGTCAAAAATGGCCGAAGTAATCATCAACTCGTCGGCGCCGGTCAGTTCAATGAAGGCTTTGACCCCATCGCGGACTTTGCCCGGCGTGCCAATGGCAGAGCAGGCTAGCACACTGTCCAGTAAGGCGCGTTCGCCGGGGCCCACTTTGTTGGGGTAGTCGGCCACGGGCGGCGGCAGCGCAGCGGGGCGTCCGCTGCGCAGGTTCACAAACGCTTGCTGCATGGAGGTCGCTCGGAATGCTGCTTCTTCGTCACTGTCGGCGGCAAACACATTGAAGCCCAGCATCACATAAGGTTTGGCCAGTTGGGCCGACGGCTTGAAGTTGGCCCGGTATAGCGCGATAGCCTGCATCATTTGCTGGGGCGCAAAGTGAGACGCAAAGGCGTATGGCAAGCCCAGTGCTGCGGCCAATTGGGCGCCAAACAGGCTGGAGCCCAAAATCCAGATCGGCACGCTCAGCCCGTGTCCAGGCACTGCACGCACGGGGTTTTTGGACTGGGGTGAGAAGTAGTCCATCAACTCAAGCACGTCTTGCGGAAACTCGTCGGCATCAGACGCCAAGGTGCGGCGCAAGGCGCGGGCTGTGACCTGGTCTGAGCCCGGCGCGCGGCCCAAGCCAAGGTCAATGCGGCCGGGGTAGATCGACTCCAGCGTGCCGAATTGCTCGGCAATCACCAGCGGCGAGTGGTTGGGTAGCATGATGCCGCCGGCGCCCACGCGAATGCGACTGGTGCCGCTGGCCACGTGGGATATCAGGATGGACGTGGCGGCGCTGGCAATGCCGGGCATGCCGTGGTGTTCTGCCAGCCAGTAGCGCTGGTAGCCCCAGCGTTCGGCGTGTTGCGCCAAATCAAGGGTGTTGCGAAACGATTGGGCGGCGTCGCCACCTTGCACGATGGGGGAGAGGTCGAGAACGGAAAAAGGGATCATGGTCTGTATGTTGGGCTAAAAGTCAAAACCACAAGCCACAAGCGGACGATGGCGGTCGCCAAACGGTTTGCGTTGACAATCAACCGTTGAACAAAAAACACTCCGAACCCGTGGCGAAAGCGCAGCGATTACCCAAAAGCCGTCACTATCACGTTTACGTGGTTCAGTTGTCAGACGAGGTCTGGAATGTGGCCCGGTTTCGCCGGTGCAATCCCAACTATCAACTGGGCAAACCCTTTGTCTATGTGGGCATGACCGGGCTGGACCCCGACATTCGTTTTGACAAACACATGGCAGGAATACAAAGCAATGTGTTTGTTCGCCAATGGGGGCTTCGCCTGCTGCCCTCTCTTTACACCCGCTACAACCCGATGCCCTATGCCGCTGCGCAAGACATGGAGATTGAACTTGGGATTGCGTTGCGCCAACAGGGGTATGGCGTATGGCAGGCCTAGTCTTCCGTGAACTTGCGAAATGCACCAAACTGCTCAACACTGGGCTAGCAGAAATAGCACGCTCTCTCTTAAAGGAAAAGAATAAATGACCATTTCCAGCCTGTCTTCATCAGAGTTGGGGGTGTCGATCACTCCCGAGTCGCTGGGTTTTGCCGATACCTCCGAGCTGCTCCATTTGCCCTTGCCCTGGATTGGACAGTCACGCGCTCAAACTGCCGCCCGCTTTGGCCTGACGATGGATCAGCCAGACTACAACCTGTTTGTTCTGGGCGAGGTGGGCAGTGGCCGCTCTTCGCTCCTGCAGTCCCTCATGCAGGAGGTGGCCGCCGAGATGGCCATTCCGCCGGACCTGTGCTACCTGCACAACTTTGATGCGCCGGAAAAGCCCCGTGCCCTTCGCATGCCCGCTGGACAAGGGCGACTGCTGCGTCAGCACATGCTGCAGATGTGCAAAAACCTGCAAAAGGAGATTCCCTTGCGACTGGCTGGTGCGGACTTCAAGGCCGATAGCACCAACATCGAGAAAAGCTGGAGAGATCAGGATTCCAAGGCCTATGACGCTTTGAGTGCCTTTGCAGAGCAACGTCATTTCGCCCTGTTTCGCGAAGACGGCCACTTGGTGTTCACC
>JBBKVN010000500.1:0-3800 GCA_037968455.1 Rhodoferax sp. | reverse complement strand
TTGATCGGCATGAGCTACTGGCGCCGCACACCCAGCTTCATCAAACACGCCTACACCGCCAACGTCGCCATGATGAGCGCGGGTTTCATTTTGGTGGGCATGCAGCTCACCGGCTATTTTGTGTCTTGAACACCCAAGGAATTTCCAACATGTACAACAGTGATACACCTGCACGCGCAGAGCTGCCGTCTTCCAAGCAGCTCCTGCGATCCACCATCCTGGCCGTCATTTCGGCGCTGGTTCTTTTGGTTGCCGTGGTAATTCCGGCCGAATACGGTATCGACCCCACTGGGATCGGCCGAGTCCTTCGAATGACGGAAATGGGTGAGGTCAAGCAACAGCTGGCGGCAGAAGCCGCCGCGGATGCAGCTGCCGCACCGGCAGCAAAGGCGCCCGCAAAAAGCGCTACGGGCATGGCAACGGCCAATGTGGCAGAACCAGCAGCCAGCCCCGTAGTGGCTACTGCCCCGAAGGAACTGGCGAAACCCGCCGCACCCACGATTGCATGGCGCGATGAGATACCGTTCACCCTGACTCCGGGTGAAGGTACGGAGATCAAACTAAAAATGGTGGAAGGCGAGAAGGCCCAATATTCGTGGGTTGTTGAGGGCGGACAGGTCAACTTCGACACCCACGGAGATGGCCCGGGCAATTCGATCAGCTACGAGAAGGGTCGTGGCGTTTCTTCCGACGACGGCGTGCTGCAAGCCGCGTTCACGGGCAATCATGGCTGGTACTGGCGCAATCGGGGCAAGTCCAACGTGACCGTGATTTTGCGCACCCGTGGCGACTACTCCGAGATCAAAAAATGATGTAGGTGAGGAGCACTGCGCCAGCAATCGCCGTGCACTCCCGTTAAGCGTGACTTGAGATGCCGCCGCAGAATGCCTGCATCACCATTAAACCCATGATGGATTGAATGGTGATGCAATTGGAGTGCCACGGCCTATTTCCTTCCCCCTTCTCCACCCCTGCCGGCGCGGCAAGGGCGCTAGACACCCCTATGCTGCCAACGTTGTTGCGTGGTTGACTTCAACCTGGACGGCTAACTGTCTAAGTGGTCAGGGTCACTCGGTGTTGCCGTCGTTTCGCGGCCCGTGCAGCTGAAATAGTCACGACCCCGACCATTGCGACAAGCCCCACTAAACCCTCAACGCACGTTCCACGAAGCGCAGCGAGAGTAGCTATATATTTGATAGCGACAAACGCCTTTACTACGGAGGGTTAAAGGCAAATGCTTGCCAGAAACTCTGGCAAGCATTTGATTCACTAATCAGGCCCTGGTCCATCAAATCACGACCCCCTCCATTGATTTCGATCAAGGGCCACTCTCCTCATGGGCGCAGGATGACGACTTGGAATAAGCGCTTGCCGGGACCGTACGGCAAACGCCTATCCGATAACCCGGACTGGAGATGCCATGCCCAGACTATGCGACTCCCCCCGCCTGAAAATGTGGCCATGTGGTGTGAGTCGGCGGGTGCGCGCCAGTCTGTTGGCGGTGCTGGTCATGCTGCTCACAGCGATCGCTGCACCGGCGGCCCGCGCGGCGCCGGCCTTGCTGCTGACCGTGCACGATGCCATCGGCCCCGCCAGCGCCGACTACATCATTCGCGGCCTGCGGCGTGCGCAGGAACAAGGCGCGCCCTTGGTCGTGCTGGAGTTGGACACCCCCGGCGGACTGGATTCATCCATGCGGGAAATCATTCAGGCCATCCTCGCCTCAGCCGTTCCGGTGGTGACCTATGTGAGTCCGTCGGGCGCGCGGGCGGCCAGCGCCGGCACTTACATCCTCTACGCCAGCCACGTGGCCGCCATGTCGCCCGCCACCACGCTGGGGGCGGCCACACCCGTGGCTATCGGTTTGCCTGGCGTGCCCCAAACGCCCAAGGGCTCACCCGCACCGCCAGCCGACAAAACAACGCCCGATGAAAAAACCCCAGTCCAGGCCCCCGCCATGCCCGACGACCCCATGAAGGCCAAGCAGGTCAACGACGCCGCCGCCTTCATTCGCGGCCTGGCCGAGCAGCACGGGCGCAACGCCGTCTGGGCCGAGCGCGCTGTGCGCGAAGCCGCCAGCCTGACCGCCCGCGAGGCGCTGGACCAAGGCGTGATTGACGTGGTGGCCACCAACCTGGCCAACCTGCTGACCCAAATCGACGGCCGCACGGTGAAGATGGCCGGCGGTGAGCGCCGCCTGCAAACGCAGGGCCTCACCACCCAGGCCCTGCCACCGGGCTTTCGCCACCGCGTGCTCAGCGTGATTGCCAACCCCAGCCTGGCCCTGATCCTGCTGCTAATCGGCATGTACGGTCTGTTTCTTGAGTTTTCGTCGCCCGGCTTTGGCGTGCCGGGCACCATTGGGGCCATCAGCCTGCTGCTGGCCCTGTTCGCGTTTCAGCTGCTGCCGGTCAACTATGCCGCACTGGCCTTGATTTTGTTGGGCTTTGCCCTGCTGGCCGCCGAACTCGTCACCCCCACGCTGGGCGTGCTGGGCGTGGGCGGCGTGGTGGCGTTTGTGGCGGGCGGCCTGCTGCTGTTTGACCGGGACGTGCCGGGGCTGGGCATCCCGCTGCCCCTCATCTTCGGGCTGGCCCTGTCTGCTGCGGCGGGCGTTTTTCTGGGCGGCGGCATGGCATTGCGGGCGCGGCGTGCGCCCGTGGTCAGCGGCCGCGAACAGCTCATTGGCGCCCAGGGCGAGGTGACCCAGGTGGTGAACGGGCAAGCCTGGGCGCAGATTCACGGCGAGCGCTGGAAAGTGCAGGCCGGTACGCCCTTGAGCCCCGGTCAGCCCGTGCGCGTGACCGGCATGACCGGGCTGGTGCTGCAGGTGCAGCCGCAGCAACAGCCCGGCCCCGCCCCGCAGGAGTGATGTTTTGAAAGGGAACTGACCTATGTTTGATTTCAACCTGGGGCTGAGCGCAGTGCTCGTGCCACTGGCACTGTTGCTGCTGGCCGCGTCGTTTCGCATCCTGCGCGAGTACCAGCGCGGTGTGGTGTTTCAGCTGGGCCGCTTCTGGAAGGTCAAAGGTCCCGGGTTGGTGATCGTGATTCCGGGTCTGCAACAAATGGTGCGGGTGGACTTGCGCGTGGTCACCATGGACGTGGAGCCGCAAGACGTGATCTCGCGCGACAACGTGTCAGTCAAAGTCAACGCCGTGATCTTTTTCCGGGTGGTGGACCCCGAAAAGGCGATCATCCAGGTCGAAAATTTCCTGATGGCCACCAGCCAGTTGGCGCAGACCACTCTGCGGGTGGTGCTGGGCAAGCATGAACTGGACGAAATGCTGGCCGAGCGCGAACGCCTCAACCTCGATGTGCAGCAAATTCTGGACTCCCAAACCGACGCCTGGGGCATCAAGGTAACCAATGTCGAGATCAAGCACATCGACCTGAACGAGACCATGGTGCGCGCCATTGCCCGCCAGGCCGAAGCCGAGCGCGAGCGGCGCGCCAAGGTGATCCACGCCGAGGGCGAAAAGCAAGCCGCCGTGGCCCTGCTGGAAGCCGCGCAAATGCTGGCCCGCCAGCCCGAGGCCATGCAACTGCGCTACCTGCAAACCATGACCCAGGTGGCGGGTGACCGGGCAACCACCGTGATCTTGCCGCTGCCTATGGACATGCTGGGACGGCTGCTGGACCGGGAACGGGGTGCTGACCGGCGGGCTGATGACGCTGGTGGGTGATTGCTTGCCTTAGGTGTCCGGTATGTGTGTGCACAAGTTATCCGGTATGTTTCCAGTCCATGCACGCGGCGGGAGAGGGGTTGGAATTGAGAGTGGTGGTTGCGGCGCAAGAAT
>JBBKVN010000499.1:0-8684 GCA_037968455.1 Rhodoferax sp. | reverse complement strand
TGTGGGACGGTGGCCAAACCGACATTCCCCTCATGGCGCCTTTGAGCCGCCACCTGCCGCTCAAAAAAATCAGCAATCCCCAGGAAAAGCTGATTTAAACGCATGACACCACTTGTCTTCTCACACGCCAACAGCTTTGGCGCCAGCACCTACCGCGTTCTCTTCAAGTCCCTGAAAGTACGAGGCTTTGCGGTCAGCGCCATTGACCAACTGGGGCATGACCCCCGCTACCCGATCACCAACAACTGGCCGCACCTGGTGCAGCAGATGGTGGACTTCATCCAGGTGCAAGCCGACAAGGCGGGCGCGCCGGTCTATTTGGCCGGTCATTCACTGGGCGGTTTTTTGAGCGCCATGGTGGCCTCCAAAGCCCCTGAGTTGGTGCGTGGCGTGGTGCTGCTGGATGCCCCCCTGATTGGTGGCTGGCGTGCCACCGCCTTGGGTGCGGCCAAAACGACACCGCTATTCCAAACGTTTTCTCCCGCCTCGGTCAGTCGCAAACGGCGCAATAGCTGGGCCGACAAGGCGGCGGTCATGGCCCACTTTCAGCACAAAAAATCCTTTGCAAAATGGGACCCGCAGGTGCTGCAAGACTATGTGGACCTTGGCACACGCGACGAGCGTTCAAATGGTGAAAACAGCCGCGTTTTGAGCTTCAACCGCGAGATCGAAACTGCCATCTACAACGGCCTGCCCCACAACATGGACGCCCTGTTCAAGCGCCACCCCATCAAATGCCCGGTGGCCTTCATCGGCGGGCTGCAAAGCGCTGAAATCAAGCAAGTGGGCATGGCGTTGACTGACAAAGTCTGCAAAGGCCGCCTCTTGATGCTGGACGGCACCCACCTCTTCCCCATGGAAAAGCCGCTGGCCACGGCCGCTGCGATCGAAGCCGCACTTCTGAACATGGCGGCGTAACCCCGCGCAACGGGTCCGCGATCGGCACAAAAGTCGAACACGCCCTTCTTTCCATCGCCTGTTCAGCCGTTCCAAAGCGACGCCAAGAGCCATTGACTGCGGGTGGTTTTCCTGCGGTCCTGCTCGCCATCGCCAAAGTGAAACCAGATGTTTCACCTTCGGCGTGACCATTGAACACCGCTCTTCACGCAGGGTTGATCGAGGCAACGATTGGGCGTAGCCTGAAATCGCCGGTTGCATTCAACAACCGGCATCGTCCGGGTTTGTTCAAGACCATAGCTTCTGAAAGACCCGTCTACTCATTTTCTGAGGAGATCAATCATGCTTACGTTCATTACGCTCTGCACCTTTACCGATCAGGGCATTCGGTCCATCAAAGACAGTACCAAACGCGCTGACATGGCGATGGAGGCGGCGGCCAAATTCGGATCAAAGATGACCCACCTCTACTGGACGCAAGGCCAATACGATCTGATCGCCATCATCGAGGCACCTGACGAAGAGTCGGCCACCGCCCTGGGATTGGCCATTGCTGCTGGTGGCAACGTCCGGATGCAAACCATGCGCGCATTTGACAAAACCGCGATGAACACCATTCTTTCGAAACTGGGTTGACACCCCGCCATCAGGCAGTGAGACCCAAGGAAAAAAGGGCAATCCCACAGCGAAACCAGCCAAACCTTTGGCTGCCAAAGCTGCCTCGGGGCTTATTTGACGAGAAATGCCCACCCCCCGCGCTACTTGCGTCTGCGCTTCGGACTTTGCAGGATGAATAATTTGTAATGAATGTCCGCCGTCATAAGGTGGACTGTTTCCGTCGTTGTTGATAATTGTCAGCTACCTATGGGGACCCGAGTCAGTTCTCCTTATGATGCGTGTCTAAACCTGCAGTCATACGGAGTGTGCCAATGCCAAGTGAATCCACTGAAGCTCCATCCCCGGAAATCCTCTTGGCCACCGAGGGCCGCTTGTTTCGTGACACGTTTGAGAACGCCGCAGTCGGGCTCGCCCACGTCAGCCCCCAAGGCCAATGGCTGCGCATCAACGCCGCACTGAGTCAAACCTTGGGTTACTCCACCGACGAACTCTGCCGACTTACCTTTCAAGAGTTGACGCACCCGGACGACCTGGGCCAGGATTTGACCAATGTGCAGCGCATGCTCGAGGGTGATATTCAGCGCTACTCCATGGGAAAACGCTATCTTCACAAGTCCGGGCACATTGTTTGGGCCCAATTAACCGTGTCATTGATTCGCACACCAAAGGGCGACCCGGACTATTTCATCTCCGTGGTAGAAGATATTTCCGAACGAAAACGCTTGGAGCTTCAGATTCAGGAGGGCCGTTCTCAAAACGCGGTCATCGCCGAGAACCTGCCCTGTGGATTGGCCGTGCTCAACGGGCAGTTGGAGATCCAATACGCCAACCTCACCCTGGCCAACACCTTTGCTTGCTCGACTGCCAACCTAAAAGGCACGCATGTCAGCCAGCTTTACCCCATGTCCGCCCGAGCACTGGTCTTGCAGCACGCCACACAAGCCTTGACTGACGAAGTGGTGCGCTTCCAGACAGACCACCACGACGGGGTTGGCGCCACCCAGCATCTCCAGGTGACCTTGGCGCCCCGCAAAACTCACGATGGGCATATCAGCGGCCTGGTCATGCTGGTGGATGACGTGAGTGAGCTGGTGCGCGCCCAAAATGCCTTGATTTCCAGCGCCAATATGATGCGCCACCTGTCCCAACATGACCCGCTCACTGGGTTACCCAATCGCGCCTTGTTTCGGGACAACCTTCAAATGGCCTTGGCCACGGCGCGGCGGCAATTAACGCGCCTGGCGCTGGTGTTTATCGATCTGGACAAATTCAAACCCGTGAACGACCGCTTTGGCCACCTGATGGGCGACCGGGTGTTACAAGAGGCCGCCGCCCGCATGCGCCAGTCCGTGCGCGAATCGGATTCGGTGGCTCGCATTGGTGGCGATGAGTTTGTGCTGCTTCTGCCACTGGTAGACAGTGAGCAGGATGCCATCACAGTCGCCCTCAAAGTGCGGGCACATTTGGCAATGCCGATGCTGATTGATGGCCATGAGGTCAACATCTCATGCAGCAGCGGCGTGGCACTCTTTCCTGACCACGCAAGCGATGCGGACCAGCTCTTGTCGCTGGCCGACAGCGCCATGTACCGAGCCAAGCGCGCCGGCCAGGATCAAGTCGTGGTTTTTCAGGCCGCCCCAAACGCTACCGACTCAGCCGCTTAGGCCGCCCAAGTAACGAGGCCGGTCCAGCTGGTGGCCAACACCACCACGCCAAAGGCAATACGGTAATAGGCAAACCCGGCAAAGCTTTGGGTGGCAATGTAGGCCAGCAACCAGCGAATGCAAATCCATGCGCTGATGAACGAAAAAACCAGACCCACCGCGAACATCGGCACATCGCTCATGGCCAGCAAGGCACGGTCTTTGTAAAGGCTGTAGGCGCCGGCGCCAATCAGCGTCGGAATAGCCAAAAAGAACGAGAAGTCCGTGGCCGCCTTGCCTGAACTGCTCGAGGATGGCAAGGCAGCCCTGTAATTACCGTGAATTGAATTTCTCTCTCGTCATAACTTTCGCCTTCATGGAAAAACACCAAGACTGCCGGTTTATCGATCAGCTTTCAAGATCGGTTCGCCGCGTGCTTATAGCTCCGGCCCTGTGAAGTCTTTACTTTTTCCGCCTCTGCCCCTGGGGTGTCCATCTACTGAACTTCAAAGTTCATAGGGCCGGAGCAATAGGTATAACTTGATGAGCCTGTTCAGGCAGGCTCTGTTCTTCGTAGGCATGCACCCGGTTGCGTCCCGAATTCTTGGCCATATAGCACGCCGAATCTGCCGCCTGCATCACCGCAGCGGTGTTAGCCCACCCGTCGTGCACCTGCACCCAACCGATACTTGCACCGATTTGGAAGTGCCGCCCGGAATACTCAAACCGGAACTCGTCTACGGCTTTGCGGATCTGCTCGGCCACCTCGCTCACCTTTTTGGGTCCGCAGTGCATCAGAATCACACCAAACTCATCGCCCCCCAGCCGCCCAAATACATCCGTGGAACGCACACAAGTGGAAATCACACCCACCACATCACGCAGCAACTGGTCGCCCGCGCTGTGGCCGCAGGTGTCATTCACAATCTTGAAGTGGTCCAGGTCCACGAACAGGACCGCGTGTTGACCCTGGTGAAGGCGCGCCAGATCAAGCGCACGGCCCAGATGCTTCTCGAACTCAAAACGGTTGACGAGATTGGTCAGCGAATCGTGCGACGCCCGGTAGCTGGATTCGACATTCAGGCTTTCCAGCTCACGCTGACGCCGCCCTGCGACCGCCAACTGGCTCAATGCAATCAGCCCCGACCCCAAGGACAGAACCAATATAAAGACAGAAATCGCGGCACCATACAACGCAAAATTGCGAATTTCTTCTAGCTTCCCGCTGGATTGATGGGCCTGAAGCTGGTGTGCTTCCAGCACCAAGCGGTGCACCTTCGGGTGAAGCACAATGCTTTGCGCAAACAATGCGGCCAAACCCTCCTCAGTCAATGGTACGGTCAAATGCTCATGCAACGGATCCGCTTTCTGGAAGTACGCTAGGCTTGCCTTGAGGGCTTCCTGGTAAATTGGGTTCTCTCGCATGAAATCGCCCGTGGTTCCGTTCTCGATCACGAGTACCTGGCTGGCAAAGATGTTGTACTGCGCACTGGCTTCTTCCTGCAGCGATTTGCGTTCCGGCTGGGCTTGGGCGTCCCGCATTGCATGCTGATAGCGAGCGAGGTGTAACTCCAGTTGGTAAATCTCCCACAGCAGGTTCTCGTAGCCCTGTGCTGCGTTTTCGGCCACCCGTTCAATCTGACGGTACTGGAACCAGCCCATGCCAAGCACACTCAGCATGATGAAGACAGTCGACGCGGCAAGCAGTCGCTGCCCCGGACGCCGGATATTTTCAAAAAAACCCTGAATCTGCATGGAAAGCAAATGCGGCTACTCGACCACAATGCGACGCAGTTGCCAGACGCAGCGGGAATAAAAAATATCGTTTTTGAGCTTTGGACTGCTGTCAAACGGGTACATCATGAACAGTGGGCCCTTGGTTCTAAGAGTCAGCTCTTCGCCACCAATTCGTCGGGCCAGTACCGGCAGATGGTCATAGGCATCCGCAACAGGCACGGTAATTTCGTATTCGTTTAGGGCAATCATCTTGAGAGACTGGCCTTTGGCACCTACGGCGTCGAGTACCGCCTTGAGTGCAGGACCTGAAAATTTCACCTGCTTTTTGTGCCAGGGGGAGCTTGTAGAAAACTCGCGTACGTCTAAGGCATCGAGCATCGCGGCATCAAATTCTGCAGCATCGCCCGCATTTTTTTGACCGATCAGGCCAGTGACGCTCAGCACCACAGGCCCCGATGGTTTGGCCAGCGTCTGTGCTTGCGCACCCGCCAAAGCCCCAGACAGCAGCGCGAGTGCCAGCGCCCGTCTACCGATGTGAAGAAATATTACGCAAGTCAAATTTTTCAACCTAATGGATATGCGGAGCGTTGATGGTAAGCCTATTTGCCCGGAATGCCTCGGGCAAAACTGAAGGCTGGGCGCTCCGGCGATGGGCAGCTGAAAATTGGCAGCTACATCATCGCCATACCCTGCGACAGAGCGTCTGCGCCGATCGGCCTCGCGGTCCCGTGGGGGTTGTGCGGCGGGGTCTCAATCCCGCCCGATTTGCATCCTCAAATCAAGAAGGGCACGGTCGCCGTGTGGGCCAGCAGGCAGCTCCCGAAGTCGAACAGCGACCATCCAATGAGTTTTTTAGGGTTCCCATGCCCAGCACGATGTACGCTCCCACCCCACATTGGGCAGACCAACTCCCAACGTATTGAGCCCGTGCCGCACCGCACCCACGACCTGCAACTGCGGGTGACTCTGCCCCACGCTCATGAAGAAGTCGAACCCCCCTTCAGCGACACCCCGCAGGCGGACATCCCCGTGGTTCAAGTGGACAGCGCCACCGTCGAAGTGCTGGTGGGCAGCGCCTTTGGCCAGACCTCACCCGTGGCCACTCGATCAAGCGGGCACCGGCGCCAAGCTTCCCGGCGCCAGCTTCTGTCCGCACAGCGCGCAGAGCGATGCCTCCAAGCCCGAAATGTGCTCGACAGCCAGGGAACTGAATGTCTCCGAGCAAACCAACTCCGCCGATGCAAGCGCTTCCTTCACAAGCCGCCTCGCAGCAGGCCGAATGACCACACATCGCCTCCCGGCCGTCGCCGGGTCGGATTCACGCTGAACCAGGCCTATCTTTTCAAGCGCCATGAGCTGGCGTACCACGCCAGACTGCGGCACACCCAAGACGGACACCAGGGCTGACAGAGGCAGACGACCGCCACTCGCGAGGGACAAGCGGTGCAGCACGGGGAAATCGCTCATGCTGAGCCCGTGCAAGGTGCCCAGGTCGTCATCCAGTTTCAGTTTCAGACCCGCATGGACCAGATTCAACGCCAGGAACAAATCGATGGAGCGGCTTGTCATCTGCCGGCTTTCACGCGGGTCGTGTTGTAGCCCTTGTCACCGAAGCAGGGTAACTCCTGGCGCCACATGTCCCAAAGCGACGCCAGCTCGGCCTTGTCGTCAAACCCGGGTTCATCGCGGGGTCGCACTGTATCCAGCACTTCGAAACTAAAGCACTCCGCACCGCAGGACAGCCAGTCTTGCATCAGGCGCGCATTGCGATGGGTCTTTTGCGCCAGCTCGAATCTGTCCCGGTTCATGGCGCCGTGCACGTTGGTACTGGCGCCCACAAAAATGCGGTCATTGGCCAAGTTGCGGATCAAGTAAACGCCCATAGGGGGTGGCGACTGTTTGTACCGCGTGGTGAGTTCACGATTGAGCGTCTTCATATCAATAATTCCTTGAGTTATTCAGGCAGGCCGGTGTCGCCTCGCCCTTGGGGCGTTCTGACCTGCGTGGCGGCGAAGGTGGCGCGCGGCGCCTTGATGCGGCACATCGCCAGTGCCAACCAAGCGGCGTTGCCATAGCTGCCAACCAGATCACCTTGCACTTCTACCCATGCGGGGTCCGCCGGGTCCAGCGCCAGTTCGCGGATGAAGTGATCCTGAACGACGACGAATTGGCGCTTGTACGGCAGCAAGAACGTCCCTGGAGTGCCCCGGTGCGCCGCGACGGCGCTTGGCCCGCCAGCGAACCACCCGTTCAGCAGCGCGTTACAGGCCGGCGCGTGCCAAAAGCTGCCCATATCTTCCCCCGCAACCGCCAGTCCGCCTAAAACCCGGCGAGCGTGCTCCCAATGCACGAACCCGGTATCGCGGGCCACCTGGTTCAAACAATGGCGCAGGCTCAGATCCACTTCACCGCCGGCAAGGCCCTGCTTTCGCGTCGTGTTGCGCAAAATGCGGGCGCGTGTTTTGAGCTCAACCAGCAACGCGTTCATGCTGCCGCTCCAAAGTCGCTGAACGGCGCTCGCCCCTCTTCAATGCTTCGATGGCGCGCCTCAATCCAGCCCCGCGATTCAGGGTGCGTCAACCAGTAGAACGGCGCGCCCTGGTCCAGCCCCGTCAATACGCACTGTGCAAACTCAGGCGGTGTTTGCGCAACTCGCAAGGCAGCCGCCAAGTGCATCGCGAAGGCGTTGGAGGCGGTAGGCGCGCGGGAGTGCAAAGCCTCGGCCTCGGGGTAGCGAGCTAGGTTGCCGATGTCACTTCGTACCACACCGGGGCACAACGCATGCACACCCACGCCCGTGTCTTTGGCCTGGTAATACAGACCTTCCATGGCGGCGAGTAGAGCGGCCTTGGTGGCGCGATAAGTGCTCAGGCCGGGAAAACTCTGCAAGGCCGCTGCTGAGAGCGTGGCAACTGCTTTGCCGCGCCCTACGAGCAGGTTGGGCCGCCACAGTCGCAAGGTGCGCATGGCCCCCAGAACATTGACCTCCCAGGCCCACTGCCATGCTTCGTCGGGCAGGTCCAGCAGGTCGCCTTGCACGCCGCCAATACCGGCATTGGCAAACACATGGGACACCGGGTGGTCGGCGAAGCGCGCGGCCAACTCGGCCATGCCCCACTCGTCGCGCACGTCCAGCGCAAAGCAACGGGCGCGCGGATCCATGTGGGCCACCGTGCGATCAATCGCGATGACATCAAGCCCTCGGTCCAGCAATGCAGTGGCCAGCGCCTGGCCGATGCCGGAGGATGCGCCAGTAACAACCGCAAGCGTCGACGCTTTTGGGGAGGTAAAAATAGTGGAATTGGCCATGACAGGACTCCTGATTTCGTTGGAGGCCATTCCCGCGAATAGCCAACGAAGCAGAAAACTGTCAAGTCGAGAAGATGACGTTGAAGGGTGAGAGCCTCTTGAGCGGGCAGGCGCCCCTTAGCACCTGAGGCGCGAATTCTAAGTGGCGTTCGTCAAAGCTGTCAATCGCCGCTGCTTTGGTGCAGGGGCGCTGCAACCCTGGCAGGCGACCCGAAGGCCTGCGAGCCGAGCTGCCCTACCCACCCAACTCCGGACATGACTCCGTGCGTCTCAAGCCGCCCAAGTAACGAGGCCGGTCCAGCTGGTGGCCAACACCACCACGCCAAAGACAATACGGTAATAGGCAAACCCGGCAAAGCTGTGGGTGGCAATGTAGGCCAGTAACCAGCGAATGCAAATCCACGCGCTGATGAACGAAAACACCAGACCCACCGCGAACATCGGCACATCGCTCATGGCCAGCAAGGCACGGTCTTTGTA
>JBBKVN010000498.1:0-2864 GCA_037968455.1 Rhodoferax sp. | reverse complement strand
TCCAGCGGCGTGTCTTCATCAAACCAGGTGACCAGGCTGATTGAGGCCAAGGCGGCCATGACAAAAGCGCGGTCAGCGTCGTTGTTCAAGGGCCGGTCAGGCCCCTTGCCGAGACGGCGCGCCGAATCATCGGTATTCAGGGCAACGACCAGGCTGGCCCCCAGGGCCCGAGCTTGTGCCAGGTACATCACGTGCCCCCGATGCAGCACATCGAACACGCCATTGGTGAAGACAAGTGGGCGAGGGAGTTGAGCAGCACGAGCTAGCAGACTCTGGCGACTGCAGATTTTGTCAGACAAGGTGTTGACGTCCGTAAACGCAGAAATAGGGGGTAAGTCGGTCATGCAAGGATGCTAGCAGGAGGGCGCTATCATTTACCCTAGGCGTTGCAACGCCCGCTTCCCTGTGCGCATAATTCCGATCCCCATGAAACTCACCCCTATCAGCGTCGACGCCCTGTCTATTGGCCAGCCTCTGCCTTACTCGTTATGGGACAGGGACGGGGTGTTGCTGGCGCACAAGGGTTTTGTCGTGCGCAGTCGTGACGAACTGGCGACCGTGACCGGACAACGGCGAACCATTTACATCGACACCGCCGAGTCCGAGGTGCACCGGCGGGCCTACATGAACAAATTGCACGATCTGGTGCGCGAAGACATTCCGCTGGGGCAGATTGCGGACAGTCAGTTCTCCAGTTTCGAGATGGCCGCAGCCCGCGACGTGACCGACAACAACGAGGCCAACTGGCTGGATCTGCAGTCGCAGGCGCACGCCATGCTGCGTGATAAAAACCCGGCCACCTTTCTGCCCCGTCTGGAAAAGTTACAGACTCAGCTCAGTCACCAGACCCGGGTCAATCCGGACGGCGCGCTCCTGGCACTGATTCACCTTTCCAGCAGCGAGGTCAAGATGTACAGCGCCACCCACGCGCTGCTGGTGGCCGTCATGTGCAGCGTGGCCGCCCGTGAAGTCTTGAAATGGCCCGCGTCTATTGAGCCCACGCTGTGCAAGGCAGCCTTGACCATGAACCTGGGCATGACCGAGTTGCAGGATCGCTTGGCGCAACAGAAAGAACAATTGGGCGTTGAGCAAAGACGCCAGGTCGGCCAGCACGCCATTCGATCGGTCGTGCTGCTGGAGCAGTTCGGTGTGACGGACCAGGTGTGGCTGGAGGCCGTGTTGGACCACCACAGCAAGGTCGCCGGCCCTTTGGCATCCCGAACCCCAGGGCAGCGCATTGCCCGGCTGATTCAGCGTGCGGATGTATTCTCGGCCTGCCTGGCCCCCCGTGCCGGACGAGTACCGGCCACATCAACAGCGGCCATGAAAGCCTGCTACTTTGATGAAACTCGCCAGATGGACGAAGCGGGCGCGGCGCTGATCAAGACAGTTGGCATCTATTCGCCAGGGTCTTTTGTTCGGCTCAACAACAACGAGTTGGCGGTGGTGATCAAACGAGGCGCCAATACCACCACCCCTCGGGTCGCGGTATTGATCAACAAAGAGGGAATGCCGACTGGGGAAATGATGGTGCGCGACACCCAGCAGCCCGACTACCGAATTGTGGCCAGCGTGGCCCATCGGGATGTCAAGGTCGGACTGAATTTAGAGCGCCTGCTGGTGCTGAGCAAGCCGGACGCCTCAGATCGTCCTTGGTAGGGGCGCAGTGCCCCTTGTTCAGGCGGGTTGGGTATCGATGAAGCTGGAGCGCAGCATCAGTTTGTCATGCAATTTGAGCAAGTTGGGGTGGTCCGCACGCCAATGGATCTCCGGAAAGCGGAAATCCAGGTAACCCAAAGCGCACCCGACAGCGATGTCAGCCAAGGAGAGGTGAATGCCAGCACAAAAGGGCTTGTCACCCAGGCCCTGGCTCATGGCTTTGAGTGCAGCGTTGACCTTGCCCATTTGCCGATCAATCCAGGCCTGGCTGCGATGCGCCTCGTCCCGCCCGCTCCAAGTGGCTTCGAGTCGCGCCAGAATCGACGCGTCCAAAACGCCATCTGCCAACGCCTCCCAAGTCTTGATTTCTGCCCGGTCACGTCCTTGAGCCGGAATCAACTTGCCCACCGGTGACAAGGTGTCCAGATACTCCACGATCACCCGTGAATCAAACAGGGCCTCAGCCCCTTCCATGATCAGGCAAGGCACTTTGCCCAGGGGGTTGGCCTCGTTGATGGTGGTCTGCGCGGCCCACACGTCCTCGCGCACAAAGTCGCAGTCAAGCTTTTTTTCAGCCAGGACAACGCGCACTTTACGCACATAGGGACTGGAGGTGGAACCGATTAGTTTCATGGGACTTCTGAGTTTACAGGACCAGTGATTCTAGCCACTGGGGTTTACCAGCAACTCAAGATGTTCATCACCCGGCGCGCAACCTACAATCCGGCCATGACTTCCTCTGCTATTTCCGCCCTTTCCCCGCTGGACGGCCGTTATGCCGCCAAGCTTGCCAAACTCCGCCCCGCCATGAGCGAATTGGGCTATATGCAGCGCCGTGTGCAGGTGGAGGTGGCGTGGTTCATCTCGCTGAGCGACTGCGGCTTTGCTGAATTCAAGCCCTTGTCACCCGGTGCGCGCACCTACCTGATGGGTTTGGTCAAACATTTTTCAGAAGCCGATGGCGAAGCCATCAAACTAATCGAAAAAAAGACCAACCACGACGTCAAGGCAGTCGAGTACTGGATCAAGTCCAAGTTTGAAGCGCGCCCTGAGTTGGAGGCGGCCGGCGAGTTCGTGCACTTTGCTTGCACCAGCGAAGACATCAACAACACCAGCCACGCCTTGCAACTGAAAAGCGGACGTGACCAAGTTTTGTTGCCCGCCCTGGACGCCATCATTCTGAAGATGCGCGAAATGACACTGGC
>JBBKVN010000497.1:0-7616 GCA_037968455.1 Rhodoferax sp. | reverse complement strand
GAAGAACGCCTGGAGGGCGAACCCACGTCCGCGATCATTTCAGTTGTTGCGAGCGGCCGGGGTGATCGCTGTTTTCAGGGAAAGTCTCCGAAAAATCCCAAATTTTGCGGACAGCGGGTCAAAACCACGGAAATGGTTTCGGTCCATCCCTTTCTCCCTCATTGTTCGTGTCAGTGACGAGGTGATGGCGATTGGCCCATGTGATGGGCTGAGTAGATTTGCTACTCCCCAAAATTCAATTTGAAACAACTTCGACGGGCAAGTGTCACGGTTGTAATTCGCCGGTCATGCAATTGACGGGGCCCGCCTTCTACATTCAATCCAGCGACGCAACTGTTGCTTCGCTGACCCCGGAAATCAATCTCGGGGTGGTGCTCATCAAACCGAAGGAAATATTGTCATGTCAACTCGTACAACCGTTATTGCTTTAAGTCTTGGCTTGTCGGCTCTCTCCGCTTTCGCCGTGGACCAAGGCGGCGTAGAGAAGTCAATCCTGTTGAAAGACGGCTCGACCATGCACCAATTTAAGGGCGAAAAAATGGCGATGGAAAATAAGTTTGGTCGGGCGGTTCGCATGGACAGTGGCACCAGCATGCAGACGGCAGACGGAAAATCTATGGTGATGGTTGGTGACGAGGTTGGGAGGTTGGACTTCGACCTCAAGGCACACCAGCGTCGTTAGTAACTCTCCTGCGAGAGGGGTGTTTTTTTCGAGGTTCTGTCGATGCAACAAAGAACGCTGGAATCTGGTTCGCTTTGAGCGCAGCGACAGAATCATGAGTTGTGATCATTTGCATCGCAATGTCCTGCGATTGAAGGTGATTGGGTGTGCCCAAAAAACCGGTTCCGTTGAATTGGGTGACCCAGAACTCTCGGGGCCTTGCTCGACATGCACATTGAAGTCAAACGCGTCCGAACATCGAATCCCTTCCGCACGACCAGCCAATATCGCTGCGACTGCGTTTCAGATTCTTGAGCTGCGCTCCTGTCGGCCTATAGAGCCAAACTGACATTTTTGTAATCTTTAGGACATCTTTCTGACAGTCTGCCAGTTGCAAAATAGTCTTTGTTTGATAACTATCAAAAGGAAGTGAAGTAGTGATCTCCAATTTAACCCCGAGTCTGACGTGGCGAGCCGTGGTGCTTGCTCTGGCAGTTGCTCCGTTGGCGCTGTCAGCCCAAACTGTGGAACCCAATGCGTCGCAAGACTGGCGCAGTGCCAACGATACGGTCGGGCAGCTTAAGCGCGGCCACATGGATGTGCTCAAGTGGGAGAGCGCAAATCCCGCCCCGGAGGTTGCAGCGCCGTTGGTCCGCCAACCCGCGATAGCGCTGCTGACCGTCGATGAGGTCATCCGGCAAGCATGGCGTGCGCACCTCGACTTGGCCCGCCCACTGTCTCAATTGGGTTCGGAAAACGTTACCCTTATTGCGACTGGCCAATGGGACAAGCTTGATCCGAGTCTCCAACGTCGAATCGATGATGCAAGTGAGGTTTTGGAAGTAGCGGTTCAGGCTCGAAAGGCTTGGATTCAGGCCATTGCTGCGCGTCAGTCGCTAGCACCGTTCCGCGCTGCGCTGGACTCTGCCGAAGCTGCCACAGAGCTTGGACAACGCATGGTTAATGTGGGTAATTGGAGCAAGCTCAAACTTACACCATTGCAGCTCGCCCAATCGACGGCCAAGATGAACTGGGTTCGCGCCCAATATGCCGCCGCCCAAGCACAGGCCAGTTTGATCAAAACGCTGGGGCTTAAGGGCCGGTACGCCAGCGTGACGCTGCCTGATCGGTTGCCCGATTTGCCTGCGAAAGCCGCGTCTGAAGAAGCCTGGCGGGCGAAAGCTTTGCTGATTCAGGATCAACTGCCGCGCGCTAACAGCCAGCGCAGCCAAACGAACACGGACATGGCTTTGGATGCCTATCAGGCCAGCCACGCTTTGTACCAGGCCAATGTCCAGGTGTTGAAGGTCCGTGATTTCATCGGTGAGGAAACCGTCCTCCACTACAACGGAATGTTGAGTAGTACATGGGATCTTTTAAGCGAGGCCAGCAACAAATCCCAGGCTGTGATTGATGCCATTGGCGCCCAACGCGATTATTGGTTGGCCGAGAGCGACCTGCAATGGGTTCTCCAAGGAGGCGAACCTGACAGTTTTATCTCTTTCGGTGGTGGCGGTGAAGCCACTGCATCGGCTGCGCATTAATAGGAATACATATGAATCTCAACTCACGTCGACAATTTTTTGCCGGTGCGGCGGCCTCGGTGGCTGGATTGGCCGTGGCGCGCTCTGCGCTGGCGGGCCTGCCCGAGGCAGTGATCCAGACCTCGGTGGAAACCGCCCCTCCACTCGTTCCAACTACTGGCCGCCCCTATAACCCAGTGGTGACACTCAACGGATGGACCTTACCGTGGCGAATGAACAATGGAGTCAAGGAATTCCACCTTGTCGCCGAGCCGGTGGTGAGGGAAGTGGCTCCCGGATTCAAGGTCAACATGTGGGGATACAACGGGCAGAGCCCTGGCCCGACCATTGAAGTCGTGGAAGGTGACCGTGTCCGAATTTTTGTCACGAATAAATTGCCCGAGCACACCTCGGTGCACTGGCACGGACAGCGTTTGCCGTGCGGCATGGACGGCGTCAGTGGCTTGAATCAGGCGGCCATACCGGTTGGAAAGACCTTTATGTACGAGTTCGAAGCTCGACGCCCAGGCACCTTCATGTACCACCCTCACGCTGACGAAATGGTGCAAATGGCCATGGGCATGATGGGCATGTGGGTGACGCATCCCAAAAGCAAACACCCTCATATAAGCGACGTGGATCGGGACTTTTGCTTTTTACTCAACGCGTTTGACGTGGAGCCGGGTAGCAAAACGCCCAAAATCAACACCATGTTGGATTTCAATATTTGGTGCTTCAACAGCCGGGTTTTCCCCGCCATCGACAGCTTGAATGTGCGACTGAATGACAGGGTGCGCCTTCGGGTCGGCAATCTGACCATGACGAATCATCCCATTCACTTGCACGGTCATGAATTTCAGGTCACAGGCACAGACGGTGGTCCCACACAGCCGAGCTCACGCTGGGATGAGGTCACCACCGATGTGGCGGTGGGGCAAATGCGCCAAATCGAGCTGATTGCCAATGAGGAAGGCGATTGGGCCATGCATTGCCACAAGAGCCATCACACCATGAATGCCATGGGACATGATGTGCCGACCATGATTGGTGTTGATCACCGCGGTCTGATTAAGAAAATCCAGAAGGTGGCGCCGGATTACATGTTGATGGGGGAGCGCGGCATGGCCGATATGGGAGAGATGGAAATGCCGATTCCCGACAACACGGCTCCCATGATGACGGGCACGGGCCAATATGGCCCGCTGGAAATGGGAGGCATGTTCAGCGTGTTCAAAGTTCGCAAAGATCAGAAACCGGGTGACTACAGCGACCCAGGGCCTTATCCCCACCCCGCTGGGACGGTCGCTTACGAATGGACGGGGTCAACGCCAGAAACGACGCGCCCGGTAGGTAGCGCGCAAGCAAAGCCCGCCGCTGCCTCGGTCGTCAAGCCCAAGGGCATGGGCATGTCACACTGAAATCCGAAATTCGTCGGCCTGTCAACGGCCGATGACCAACTTCTAATGAAAGAGCTTTTATGAAAAAATCAAATCTAATGTTGTCCACCCGCACTTCCTTGGTGGTTGCCGCCTTTCTTGTCACGTCTGCGGCTGCCCTGGCTTCAGGCTCTCACGCAGGTGGCCATGGTGATTCCGCGATTGGAAAACCGGGCGTGGCGGCCAAGGTCAATCGGACCATCACGGTAGACATGACTGACAACATGCGTTACACCCCGTCAGACATCAAAGTCAAAAAAGGGGAAACCATCCGCTTTGTGGTCAAAAATTCAGGACAGGTGCCGCATGAGATGAGTCTGGGCACCGAAAAGGAACTCCTGGCGCATCTCGAGGAGATGAAAAAATTCCCCGGCATGGAGCATGACGAACCGGGCAAGTTGACTCTGGCACCGGGCAAACAGGGAGAGATCCTCTGGCAATTCACCAGAACCGGTCCCGTGAACTTTGCCTGCCTGATGCCCGGCCATTTCGAAGCAGGCATGAAGGGTGCGGTGAATGTGGCTAACAAATAGTCAGCTGTACGCCAAATCCACTGCCATCGCTAAACCCATCAAATTTAAGGAAAACCCAATGAAAAACTGTAACTACCTCCTCGCTGCAACCGCCATTGCACTGTCCACTCTCCTGTCTGGCCAGGCTTTTGCGGCAACCACTGTGGAACCCACCAAAATGGAAATGGCCGAGTCACCCAGCCTGACGGACGGTGAAGTGCGAAAAATCGACAAGGAAATGGGCAAGATCACCATCAAACATGGCGCGATCAAGCACATGGACATGCCCGGCATGACGATGGTGTTCCTAGCCAAGGACAAAGCCATGCTGGACAAAGTCAAGACCGGTGACAAGGTCCGTTTCATGGTGGCTTATGAGGGCGGGAAAATGACCGTGACTGACATCCAACCCGGGAACTGATGACCATGAGGACCGATGCGATTCTCTTGCGGAAGTTGGCCGGGGTGGCTGTTTTGAGTCTCCTCAGTTGGGCCGCGGCGTCAGGCTACGCGCTGGCGCAAACAGCTGGCGCGCCCGCCCCCAGCACGGGGCTCATGCCCAACCCAGCCAAAGGCAAGGGCTTGTATGTTCAGAAATGCGCCAGCTGCCACGGTGCCGACCTGAATGGTCGTGACACGGGAAGCGACAAGGGCCCCCCGTTTTTGCACCGGGTGTATGAACCTTCGCACCATGGCGACGCCTCCTTCCAGAATGCGGTGGCCAACGGCGCCCGAGCGCACCACTGGAAGTTTGGCAATATGCCCGCGGTGAAGGGCGTGACGCCCGACGACGTGGCGCACATCACGGCCTACATTCGCATGGAGCAGCGCAAAGTCGGTATCAACTAGAGCGAGTTTGTCTGGCCGTGAAAACGCGGCTGTGCGGTGCTTGTTGATCCGTCGACAATGTCGGACAAGCCCCTGATTAAGAAAGCGTGCAACTATGCGAATTCTCCTGGTTGAGGACGAACCAAAAACAGGTGACTACCTGCAGCAAGGCCTGATGGAGGCTGGTTTTTTGGTGGATTTGATCCGCAACGGTCAGGACGGTTTGCACCACGCCTTGACAGAACCGATTGACCTGGCCATTTTGGATGTGATGTTGCCTGGGCTGGACGGGTGGGGCGTATTGACTGGCATTCGCCGGGCCGGCAAAGACATGCCGGTGCTTTTTTTGACCGCTCGAGATGAGGTTGACGACCGGGTCAAAGGCTTGGAGTTGGGGGCCGACGATTATTTGGTCAAACCCTTCGCTTTTTCAGAGCTTTTGGCGCGTGTGCGCTCCTTGCTGCGTCGTGGCTCAAAACCCTCGGGTGCCGATTTTTTGCGATTGGCCGATCTGGAGTTGGATTTGCTGAAACGCCGCGTCACACGCGCAGGCAAGCGGATCGACTTGACCGCCAAAGAGTTTGCCTTGCTGGAGCTGCTATTACGTCGCCAGGGTGAGGTGCTTCCCCGGTCCTTGATTGCGTCTCAGGTGTGGGACATGAATTTCGACTCTGACACCAATGTGATCGAGGTCGCGATGCGCCGCCTTCGCCTCAAAGTCGACGACCCGTTCGAGCCCAAAATGATTCGCACCGTACGCGGTATGGGTTATGTATTGGAGAACCCCAGTTGAGCCTGGCGGGAAAAATCTCTATGACAGGGCGCCTGACGCTGCTCTTTATTTTGGCCTCCTCAGCTGTGCTGTTGGCCCTGGGTTGGGTCATAGCCGCTTCAGTGGAGCAGCACTTTGAAGAGCAGGACATGGATGTGCTCACCGGAAAAATGGAGCTGGTACGACACGCCCTTGGACAGCTGGACTCCATGAACGACCTGCAGGCGGTCATGAAATCGCTGGACAACGCGCTGGTCGGGCACCATGGTTTGGAAGTGATCGTGATGGATTCGAACCAGCGCCTCATGTTTTCCAACTCCGCCTTTGAGTTGTCTACGGCTGTCGTCAGGGACAGCGCGCTCTACAGTTCGTCAAGGCCGGTGATCTGGAATATTGACGACCAGACCTACCGTGCGCTGGTAGCGCGAGTTGCCACTGGGCAGCCTGATGCTGCAGAAGTCACCGTGGCTGTGGCCCTGGATATCGTGCATCACAAGGAGTTCATGGCCTCCTTTCAGCGGACACTGTGGGCATTCATTGCCGGTGCGGCTGCGCTGGCCGGGTTTCTAGGGTGGGCGGTTGCGCGCCATGGCTTGGCGCCACTGCGTACGATGCGCGAGCAAACCAGCGGTGTGACCGCACAGCGACTGAGCTATCGACTCCCGGTCGAGCGGCTGCCCAGCGAGTTGATTGAACTCGCACGGTCCCTGAATGAGATGCTTGCCCGCCTGGAAGATGCTTTTGTGCGCCTGACCGCTTTTTCCTCTGACATTGCCCACGAATTGCGCACACCTGTTAGCAACCTCATGACCGAAACGCAGGTGGCGTTGTCCCGTTCTCGCACCTCAGCCGAATACCTGAGCGTGCTGGAGTCCAATGCCGAAGAGTACGAGCATCTGAGTCGGATGATTTCCGACATGGTGCTGCTCGCCAAAGCGGACAACGGTTTGGTGGTGCCGCACCGGGAAAGATTGAGCCTGGCCACCGAGGTTCGGGCGCTGTTTGATTACTACGATGCTGTGGCGGAAGACAAAGGGGTGCAGTTCACCCTCAGCGGAGAAGGTCAGCTCTCGGCAGATCGCCTCATGTTGCGCCGGGCCCTGGGAAACTTGTTGTCTAACGCGATTCGGCACGCCCACGCAGACTCAGACGTGTGCGTCGCCATTCAGGGCCGCCAACAAGGCATGGTCATCCGTGTGGAGAACACGGGGGATGTCATTCCCCTGGACTGCTTGGAGCGGGTGTTTGAGCGCTTTTTCAGGGTTGATCCCTCCCGGCAGCACCGCAGCGAGGGAACGGGATTGGGCCTGGCGATCACCAAATCGATTGTCCTCGCGCATGGCGGCACTATTTCAGCCACATCCTCCGCGGCGCGGACGACATTCTTGATTCAATTTTCCCCAGAGCTCCTCGGGTAAGGCCAGTTGCGGGGGAGAAACCTATTCGCTTTGAGTGGTGAATTGTTCTGCGCGCCACGGCGGAAGTTTCATGTGCTGAAATGAATTTCATATGAATGACATCCCCAAATCAATGACAGGTGTGCAGCTCACAGGCCATGGCGGCTTGGACAAACTGGTACTTCGCCACGATATTCCCGTGCCGGTGCCCGGATCGCGCGATGTGCTGATCAAGGTCGGCGCTGCTGGCGTGAATAACACCGACCTCAATACCCGGATTGGCTGGTATTCCAAGTCGGATGGCAACAGCAGCGACGCGGGTTGGACGGGCGCGGCCATTCCTTTTCCCCTCATTCAAGGGGCCGACGTCTGTGGTCAAGTCGTTTCCATCGGCCATGAGGTGGATGCTGGTTTGCTCAATCAACGGGTGCTGGTGGAGCCTTGCCTGTTTGAAGTTGACGGCAAGGTGCTGGATCAACCCCAGTAT
>JBBKVN010000496.1:0-3970 GCA_037968455.1 Rhodoferax sp. | reverse complement strand
TATTTCCAGCTGTACCGAATCACAAAAAAGGTCAGTACTGTCGTGATCAACATGTCCAGCGTGACGGCAATGCCATAGGCCGACGCCAGGTTGCTGGAGGAGCGAAACATCACCACTGCCAACACAATGGCCACAAACAGCCCCCAATTGACAAACGGCATGTAGATCTGGCCGGTGTCCTTGACGCTGGTATGCAGGACTTGCAGACGCGGCAAATACCCCAGTTGAATCACTTGTTTGGTGACGCTGAACGCACCGGAGATCAGGGCTTGCGACGCAATCACGGTGGCCATCGTGGCCAAGCCGACCAGCGGCAACAAGGCCCAGTCAGGCGCCATCATAAAAAACGGGTTTTTGACTGCGGCCGGATTCTCCAGCAACAAGGCGCCTTGGCCAAAGTAGTTGAGCGTCAGGCAGGGCATGACCACTGAAAACCAGGCCAGTCGAATCGGTTTTTTCCCGAAGTGCCCCATATCGGCGTACAAGGCTTCGCCGCCAGTGACGCAAAGCACCACAGCGCCCAGAATGATGAACGTGATACCCGGGTTGTGCCACATGAACCCCAGCGCGTGATGAGGGCTCATGGCCCAGAGAATGGTGGGGTGACCTGCAATGTGGACCACGCCAAGGGCGGCGATGGTGATAAACCAGACGACCGTGATCGGACCAAAAAACCGCCCTATGTCCGCCGTGCCCCGTTTCTGGACGGCAAACAAACCAAACAAGATGACCAAGGTGAGCGGAATCACCGCGCTTTTGAAGGTCGGTGATACGACCTCCAAACCCTCCACTGCGGAGAGAACCGAGATGGCGGGGGTGATAACACCATCCCCATAGAACAAGCAGGCGCCAAAAATACCCACGACCAATAAGACGCGCCTCAGTTCGGGTTTGTCTTTGACCGACTGGGAGGCCAGCGCCAGCATGGCCACCAAACCGCCTTCGCCATTGTTGTCGGCGCGGAGCACCAGAGTGACGTACTTGAGCGAAATGATGACGGTCAGTGTCCAGAAGAAAATGGACAAGATGCCATAGACGTTGTCGGGGGTGAACGGCACATGGCCGGACCCGAAGACCTCTTTGACCGCGTAAAGCACGCTGGTCCCGATATCGCCATAAACAACGCCGATGGCACCCAAAGTGAGTGCGGTGAGAGACGATTTGGATGCTGCCACAAGTTGACCCCGCTCAAATCTGGCGAGGTTCCATTCCATTTGGGACCGCCATTGTGCGCCTGTGCGGGCGCAGCGGCGGGGTCAGTCCTCTAAATCACAAAACAATGTTGCAGTGCAGCAACTACACACCCCCCAAACGACCCGGGCCACGCCCCCTTACGCGTAGACCTCTGCATCCGGATCGGTCGCTTCCAACTCATAGCTGGCGGCCAGCATGGCGAGTCGCCCAATAACACCGTACATATAGAAGCGATTGGGCGCACTGGCCCCGGGTTTGATGCCCGGTTGGGGCAAATGCGCGCTTTGCTCAAAGGCCAAGGGCACAAAACTGGCACCCGGTGCGTTCAGGTTTTCATCAATGCCACGGCCGGCGTGAACCCGGTAGAAACCGCCCACAACATAGCGGTCCATCATGTACACCACGGGCTCCGCGACGGCGTCATTGATACGTTCTTTTGTTAATACACCTTCTTGGATCAAGATGTCTTGAGGCAAGGGCAGGGCGTGACCCGCTTTGGCATTCTCTTGAAGGCGGACAAGCAACGCGTCCATGTCCTTGCCATCTCGCACCGTCAAAACGCCGAGCGCATGATTGCCGTTGTCGGCCTTCAGCACCACAAACGGTTTTTCCTTGATGCCGTATTCCTTGTATTTGCGCCGAATTTTGGCCAGAAGGGCATCCACATGGGTGCGAAGCTGCTCCATCCCGGCGGAATCCAACACATTCACGTTCTCGCATTTGTCAAACATCGGGTTGATCAACCACGGGTCGACCCCCAACAACTTGCCCAAGCGTTTGGCGACCTCCTCATAGCACTTGAAATGCTTGCTTTTACGACGCGTGGCCCAACCCGCGTGCAACGGGGGCAGTTGGTACTGCTCGTAGACCTCTTCCAGAATGCCCGGAACGCCTGCACTGAGGTCGTTATTCAACAAGATGGTGCAGGGGTCAAAGTCTTTCAAGCCCAGACGACGCTTGGTGCGAATAACCGGCTCCAGCGTGACTCGCTCACCGGTTGGCAGCTCAATCGTGGTGGGCTTTTTGATCGATGGATCAATGGAGCCCACGCGCACGTTCAATCCCGCCATGTGGAAGATGCGTCGCAGCTGCGCCACATTGGAAAGGTAAGAGGTGCTGCTGGGCTGATTCTCGGGAATCAGCAGCAGGTTGCGCGCTTCAGGGCAAATTTTCTCGATCGACGCCATGGCTGCCTGAACAGCCAGCGGCAACATCTCGGGGGTCAGGTTTTGCCAGCAACCGGGAAACAGGTTGGTATCCACAGGCGCCAGTTTGAAACCGGCGTTTCGCACGTCGACCGAGCTGTAAAACGGCGGTGTGTGTTCCATCCACTCCAGCCGAAACCAGCGCTCGATGGCGGGGGTGGAGTCCAGCACACGCTGCTCCAGTTCATTGATGGGGCCGTTGAGTGCAGTGACAAGATGTGGAACCATGCAGCCCTCTTTCGCAGTATTTGGTGATCAGAATTCTAGGACGTGGCGCCGGTCTTGCCATATTCAAGGCAGCACTGACACCCGCAACGCAATCAATTTAGGAGCGTCGCGCCAAAGGCAAGTTCAACAATAAATTTTGCGGCTTGAGCCGCAGGCGATTCTGCTCGTCCATCGCCATGGCCAGATACACCGGGCGCCCGGCCACCTCTGCCAGCATATCGGCCGGATTCGCGAACTCCAACCGGAACAGGCACATCAGGCGGCGACGCCGTTCGTCCGACACCTCATCGCCTTTGTACAGGTCATTCAAAATGCTGCTGGCCTGGGCGTCCAGCCCCACATGCCAAACCCAGTGCTCGTCCACAATTTCCTTGTCGGTCTGCAGGCGAACCTCCAGACGGAGAAAGTGGGCAATCCAGCGAGTGAGCACCCGACACAGGGCATCCAACGCGGGTTGGCCATGGTTGAGGCTCACCACCAGGTCAAAACACTCATTGCGCTGCCAATAGGCAGCCGCGTTATCCAGCCCCAGGACATCGAGGTCGACGCTGCGCAAAGGCGCACCGCCCTGTTTGAGGAGTTCACCCAAACTGCCAAACCCCCCGGAACTGGCATGGCGTTCGACCGTTTCGTCGTCTGCGGCCATGACCGAGCCGTCCTCCAGAACGGATACTTTCTGGGTGCGAAACAACATTTCAGCCGCACGGACCTCCATCGCTGACGCTTTGCCGCCCAGCACATGGCGCAACAAAATCTGAGTCAGCTGCTGCACCAGAACCGGCGCCACATCGACACCCCCACCCTGGAACAAGGCCATATAGCTGGCTTCCAGCGTAGGCCCGGCCAACAAGCGGGCTCGAAAGCGCAGCCACACCGCATAGTTGTCAGCCGCGTCACGGTCTTGCAGGGTTGCCAAAGTCAACTCGATCACCTCGCACCGGGGCGTCTCCAGCAATTGCTCGTGCAGCGCCACCTCGGCAGGACAGGAGTCCGCAATCGGAGCCAACTCAGGGCGGCTCAGCAAGTGGCGCAAAAAATCATCGGTGACAGTCAAATGCCCGTTGGCATCCACTGCCAGCAGCCGGTAGCCCGATGTGGGCCAGTAATCAATTTCAGGTGTGACCAACATCAATAACAACCTCTTGAGCAACCGGTGATTTGAAACGCCATCATGTGCGAACCTCGCCTTGACCCAGCACCACGTATTTCAACGAGGTCAGGCCCTCGATGCCCACCGGGCCACGGGCATGGAATTTGTCTGTGCTGATGCCGATTTCGGCGCCCAGCCCAAACTCAAAACCATCGGCAAATCGCGTGCTGGTGTTCACCATGACGCTGGCGGA
>JBBKVN010000495.1:0-5915 GCA_037968455.1 Rhodoferax sp. | reverse complement strand
GACGCCAGTTGCGCTGAATGCCGGCACAGGCCTCGCACAGTTGCATTTTTTTGAGTTCGTGGTGGCGGTTCAGGTCATCGGTCATGGGGGTGGTCATTTCAGCAAGTGAGTGGGGCGACAGTGAGTGCCGCAGCCGTGAGAGGCCGGCGCGTCGCAGGGGGTGATTGTCGCCGGAGCGTGGGTTGGGCAGCGCCTCGGGCTGATTCGGACGTGGGATTAAGCGCTAAATCAGCCTCTAGCGTTTATGAAATATGCGTAAGACGCTATTAAAAAAGGAGCGAATCTGGGCGCCTCGGTGGGACTTAACCCGCTCGGAGTGCCCGCCTTCTTTGCGAAATACCTATCTTGCCGGCCACCCCCGAAACTGACGTGACCCCCGACCTGTTTGACGACTTGCTCCCATCGCCCGAGAGCGCCCAGGAAGCCCTGACCCCCGGCGCGCTGATTCTGCTCGCCTTGGCCCGCCATGCCCGCTTGCTTTATAGCTTTGGCCCAACGGGGGCCGCGCAAGCGGGGTATGCCCACTTTCAGCCCACGGCCTGTCTGATCAACGAGTACGTGGCCGGAGCCAAGCTCCCGCTGCACCAGGACAAAGACGAACTCGACCTGTCGGACCCATCGAATCCGTGTCGCTGGCTTTGCCCGTCGCGCCTAGCCTACCAAGGTGTGGCAGCGCTGCCCGGCGGCGGCGGCATGGGGTGCGACTTTGGGAAGACGTCGCCGGGCCATCTGTGAGACTGACGTAATTCTGACGCCGAGCAGCGCACGGGCCAAGGAAAACCCTCGGCCCCCTTGCCGGTGCTTGGGTGACACAACTATAGTGTGCCTAGTGGACACACAGGCTCGCTGTGTGTCACTTACTGCAACGTAATCCTGAAGGAGAAAAAATGCTACGCTGGTCCACTATTTTTTTGGGCGCGACGGTCAGTCTGATCGCTGCTTGTTCCACCATGCCCGGGGGAAACGTCAAAGTCACCGACAACGGCGTCTCAGTGAGTGGCGCAGACAGTTTGGGTGAGGCGCAAATGGTGGCTGACGAAGAATGCGCCAAAGGCGGCAAAGTGGCACGCTGGACCAGCGGCGACACGGTCTATGTGTTTGAGTGTGCCGAATAGCACCACTTGCTAACGCCTGCGCGCACCGCAGGCGCGCAGTTCGGGCGTATCAGGGCGGTCATTGAAGAATCAATCGAGCTCAGGCTCGATCTTTGTGGATAGGCGAGGGCCCTTTGACGTGCATTGCAAGGCGAGACTGGCCGATACCCGAGACCAACAGTGCGCCATCCAATCATCGCCAAATACGCCTCTAACCCTCGAAAAAACTACGACGTTCGCTCCTGAATTTGTAGCATTTTTGAATCTTCGCGATGTGCGAAGTTTTTTTGAAGGTGTTGAGAATCACTGATACCACACCGGTTTTGCCAGTGGAACCTTTGCGGTTTGCCCTGAACTTCATCGCAAACACCATGCCCATAACCCTGTTCGAACGCTTGCGCACCAAGAGCGTCGAACCCATCCATATGACCACACCCGCTGAGCGTGAACGCCTCTTTCCGAAGCCAAACTCAAGGTATTCAAGCTTCACGCCGAGGACGTGTTGATCGACTGGCGCATCGACTCCGGCACCGGCGCCATTTCACCTTAGCAGCCGAGATATCTGGTGAGGCCAAGGCCCACAGCAAGAGATCTACAGGTCAATTTGCATCCAGCCCTCATGGAGAATGCGCAGATGTCTATCAATTCTGGAGCGTGGTGGAGTTGCCCTGTGGGGTTAAACCGCCCGGAGTGCCCGCGTTCTGTGCAAAATATCCCACTTGCCGCCCACCCAATTATTGACGTGACCCCCGACCTGTTTGACGACCTGCCCCCACCAACCGAGAGTGTCCAGGACACCCTGGCCCCCGGCGCGGTGATCCTGCGCGCCTTTGCCCGGGCGCAAGACGCCGAGCTTTTGCAGGCCATTGAGGTCGTGCTCGCACAGGCGCCGCTGCGTTACCTTCAAACGCCGGGGGGTTACACCATGTCGGTGGCCATGAGCAATTGCGGTGCGCTGGGTTGGACGTCTGACCCGCAGGGCTACCGCTATGCTGGGCGCGACCCGCTCTCTCGTCAGCCTTGGCCCGCCATGCCCGCCGCTTTCATGGACTTGGCCCAGCGAGCCGCCGCGCAAGCGGGATATGCGCACTTTCAACCCACGGCGTGCCTGATCAACGAGTACGCGCCCGGTGCCAAGCTCTCGCTGCACCAGGACAAAGATGAGCTCGACCTGTCGGCCCCCATCGTCTCCGTCTCGCTGGGTTTGCCCGCCGTGTGTTTGTTTGGCACGACAAGTCGCAGCGACCGCCCCCAGCGCTACCGGCTGGTGCATGGCGATGTCGTCGTCTGGGGTGGCCCGTCGCGCCTGGCCTACCACGGCGTGGCAGCGCTGGCTGATGGCGAACACCCCCTGCTGGGCCGACGCCGGCTGAACCTGACGTTTCGATGCGCTGCGCCGCCTGAGTCGGTTGAGCGCCACAGGTACTGACCTGGCGAAGCTCCCACTGTAGGGCTCTCCCGACTGATACAGCGCAAGCGTGGCCAGGCCTGTCTGTGTCTTGGCGGCTTTGCGTTCGCCCCCTAAAGTCAATCCATTGACCTTGGAGCCCGCATGTTGACTGACCTACTGCCCTTGATGACTTATTGTTTGGTGATGTCCAGCACGCCTGGGCCCAACAACGTACTGGTGGCCAGCGCCGGCTCCTTGTTTGGCTACCGCCGTGTATTGCCCCAGATTTTTGGCACCATTGGGGGCGTGGCGGTGCAGACCCTGTTGGCCTGCCTGGGGCTGGGGAGCGTGTTTGTGGCTTTTCCGGTGCTGCACCAGATTTTGCGTGTCACCGGTGCGCTTTACTTGGTGTACCTGGCCTGGAAGCTCAGTGCCAGCGCCCTGGGTGAGGCGCGCCAGGCCCAGCCGCTGACCTTTGTGCAAGCCGCCCTGTTTCAGGCCGTCAACCCCAAAAGCTGGGTCAAAGCGATCACGCTGGCGTCGGTTTTCATGCCCGTGGGCATGAGCGCGCCGCTGGGGGCGCTGGTGGTCACCGGGGTGGGCCTGGTGATTGGGTTTCCCAGCGCGTCGCTGTGGGCCTTGTTTGGCGTGGCGATTCGCCGTTGGCTGACGGACCCCCGCAAGCAGCGCGTCTTCAACTTGGCGATGGGCGCCACGTTGCTGGTGCTCGCTTTCAGCTTTCTGCGCTAATCTTGCGCCATGTTCTCGCTTGACCGCAACGCTCCCACCCCACTGGCCGACCAGATTGAGCTCGGCCTGCGCGCCTTGATGGGCGGGGGGCAGTTGCCGGCCGCGGCGCGTCTGTTGTCGATTCGCCAGTTGGCAGAGCAATTGGCGGTCAGCCCCAACACGGTGGTCACCGCCTATGACCGATTGGTGGCGTCGGGGTTGATCGAATCTAGAGGCACGGCGGGCTACTTTGTCTGCCAAGAACGGGGCGCGGCGGTGCCAGATGCCACGACGCTGGAAGCCGGCGAGGAGCAAGACGGCTTGTGGCTGATTCAGCAGTCTAACGACCAACCCGCAGGCGTGTTACTGGCCAGCAGTGGCGCCTTGCCGCCTGCCTGGCTGGAGGATGCGGTGCCCGCCGTGGCCGTGCAGCGTGGCTTGGCGAGGGCCAGTGCCGGCATGGCGTCGCGCTGCCCGCCTCAGGGCCTGCCCGAGTTGCGCGAGCGCATCGCCCTGGTTCTGCGTGGCATTGGCGTTGCGGTGGATGCCGGTCGCATTCTCACCACCTTTGGCGCCACCCACGCCATTGACCTGATTTGCCGCGCGTTCTTGCAGCCCGGCGACACGGTGTTGGTCGAAGACCCCGGTTATTTTTTGATGTTCGAGCGCCTGCGCAGTCTGGGTGTGCGCATGATTCCCGTCAAGCGTCGGCCCGACGGCATTGACCTGACGCAGCTGGAAGCGGCCTGTCGTGAACACCGGCCCCGCCTGTTGTTTATCCAGACCGTGCTTCACAACCCCACCGGCTGGACCAGCAGCGCCGCCAACTTGCACAAGGTGCTGGTACTAGCTCAGCAGCATGGATTTTTGATTGCCGAGGATGATGTGCACGGGCACTTTCACACCGGTCACGCCACCCGGCTGGCCAGCCTGTCGGGCCTGCAGCAGGTGATTTATTTCTCCACTTTTTGCAAGGCCTTGAGTCCGGCACTGCGCATGGGCTATATCGCCGCCGAGCATTCGTTGCTGAGAGCCTTGATGCGGGAGAAGATTTACTCCGTCATGACCACACCCGCCCTCAACGAATACGTGCTGCTGGAGGTGCTGGCAGCCGGGCGTTGGCGCAAGCACCTGGACCGGCTCAACGCCAAACTGCGCGCTGCCCGCCATGTCGCCACCCGGCAATTAAGTGCAGCCGGCATGGTGCTGGACCACCCTGGCGAGGGAGGCTTGTTTCTGTGGGCGTCGGTACCGGATGGGGTGGACGTGAACCTGCTGGTGCAAGACGCCTACCAAAACAAGATTTTGCTGGCGCGCGGCGCCACCTTCTCTGCGGACAACCCGGGTGACCCTCATATTCGCTTCAATGCTGCGTTCAGCCAGCAGTTGCGATTGGCCGACTACCTGCGCGAGGGATTGCAGTCGCTGGCGGGTGCCCGTGCCGCTGTGGCCCGGGCGAGCGCAGGAGTGATCACCGCGCCTCGCTCTGACTGACCCGGCTGGTCCCAACCGTGCGACAGGCCGGTTGGCTGTTCTGTTTGTGGAGCTGGATGGCTTCAAGCCCTTAAACGATGCGTTCGGCCATGCGGCGGGTGACGCCATATTGCAAGGGCTCGGCCGACCGGTTACTTCAAGGGGTCTGGGAGTGCGACACTGTCGCTCGCGTGGGCGGCGACGAGTTCCTCACCTTGCTGGATAAGGTCGCCGATGGCCGTTGCGGACCGGGCGCTGGCTGCCCTGTCCCGGCCGTTTGAGGTGTCGGGAAAGCAAGTTCAGATGGGCTGCTCCTTGGCATCGTGGTGCACCCGGACCATGGCGGCCGTACCACGCTGGTGGCCAATGCGGATGCCGCCAAGCGCTCAGGCGGCAACGGCTATGCGTTGTTAGAGCCACACATGACCTCGGACGCCTCTGAGCAATTGGAACTTCTCAACGATCTGCGGCAAGCGCTAGACCGGTGCGAACTGGCCTTGCACTACCAGCCTAGGATTGATGGCGCCTGCGGTCAAATTATCGGGGTGGAGGTTCTCCTTTGGCGGACTCACCCCAAACCCGGCATGGCGAGTCCGGTGGGTTTCATCGGGTTGGCAGAACGCATTAAACAGATCGGGCGGCTCGGCAACTGGGTGAAAACGAGGCCAGACGACAAGTGGCCGAATGCGCGAAACACGGCCTGCGCATGCCATGGAGGACGTCAAGGCGACGCAGCGCACTTTCGACGGGTTGGCGCACCTTGGTGTCTTTTTGTCCATCGATGACTTCGGAACAGGCTACTCCAACTTGGGTTACCTGGGCCAATTGCCCGCCCAGCAATTCAAGATCGACCGCAGTTTCGTGAACGATCTGGAAGCCAGTGAAGGCGCCCCCGCTCCGGCCCTCGTCAGCGCATTGCTGAGCCTGGCGCACGCCCTGCTGGCAGGGCCGCAAGGAAACAAGCTAGAGAGAGGAGTAGATCACTCTCCATCCATTTTCGGTCATTGAAGAAGGATGGGCTTTGTTGTCGCCGTATCGCCAATGACCGTTGATAGGGCTGTCGAGTCGACTGCCTTGGGCGCTTCTTCGCAGCGGCAAAAAAGGGTGACATCCAAGTCTCAAACGTATCCCATCAGGTTGGGCAGCCACAACACGATCTGGGGAAAGGTCGTCATCAGCACCAAGGCCACAAGCAACACACCGATGAACAACCACGCTTCGCGGATCAT
>JBBKVN010000494.1:0-2700 GCA_037968455.1 Rhodoferax sp. | reverse complement strand
TGAGCCAGATAAGCCAACGGCAGCCACAGCAGAGGGAACAACGCCCCGTCCAAAATGCGACGGCCAAACAGAATGGAGGACTTGTCTTGCGTACCAACTGCCCGGGAGATACCCAGGCTCAAGGCCCAAGCCAGCACACCACTCGCAACCAGCGCCGCCAACTCGGCCAAAGCCGCTGGTCGGGTCAATGCTGCAATCCACCCCTCAAGCGAGGGAATACCCCCCTCAGACATCGGCCAGAACCCGAACGTGCGCCTCCACACTTCGGGCCAGCGCACTCAGCACATAACCGCCTTCCAGACAGGAAACAATGCGTCCTTTGGCGTGACGCACAGCCACGTCTTTCAAGCGCTGGGTGATCCAGGCGTAATCTTGCTCGACCAGGCCCATCTGTCCCATGTCGTCTTCCCGGTGGGCGTCAAAGCCGGCACTGATAAAAATCATCTCCGGGCGAAACGCCTCAAGGCGGGGAATCCAGTGCGTCTCGATCAGCTCACGAATCTCTGCGCCTTTGGTATAGGCAGGCACCGGCATATTGACCAGATTACTGGCCGTGGAATGCACGGCATCCATGGGATAAAACGGATGTTGGTAGAAGCTGGTCATCAGAATACGTTGATCGCCAGCCACGATGTCTTCTGTGCCGTTGCCGTGGTGCACATCAAAGTCAACAATGGCCACTCGTTTCAATCCGTGACGCTCAAGCGCGTACTTGGCCGCAATGGCGACGTTGTTGAAAAAGCAGAATCCCATGGCCTTGTCCCGGCACGCATGGTGGCCGGGAGGACGAACCGCACAAAAGGCGTTGGCCAAGTCCCCAGCGATCACTGCATCGGTGGCGTCAAGCGCGGCACCAGCGGATCGCAAAGCGGCGTCCCACGTGAATACATTCAGGGAAGTGTCTGGATCAACCTGGGCATGGCTGGGCCCGCCCGCGTCAATCTCATCTTTTAGGGCGTCGCATAGTCCGCGCAAGGAGGCGACATGCATCCGCCCATGGGCCAACTCTATGTCTGTCAGCGGAGCTTTTGATGCTTCACGGCGGTCCAAGGCAATGCTCAAACCGGAACTCAACAGGCGGTCTTCGATGGCATCGAGCCGTTCAGGGCATTCGGGGTGGCCCGGGCCCATTTCATGTTTGCGGCAATCAGAGTGGGTGAAGTATCCGGTCATGGCCATGGCGCCGTCCTGTCTCTCGATTATTTTTGGTAACGTCATGCCATGCAAGCACAACTCAAACTTAAATCCCTCGTCAATCAGCTTAACACGGTGATTGTGGGAAAAGCTGCGCAAACGCAAGACTGCGTCGCTTGTTTGCTCGCCGGTGGGCACCTTCTGATCGAAGACGTGCCTGGCGTAGGAAAAACCACCTTGGCACATGCCCTGGCGCGAACTTTTGGACTCCAGTTTTCACGTGTGCAGTTCACATCTGACCTCATGCCCAGTGACCTTTCGGGCGTCTCGGTGTATGAGCGGGGCAAGGAGGCCTTTGTATTTCACCCCGGACCCATTTTTGCGCAAGTGTTGCTGGCTGACGAAATCAACCGGGCCAGCCCGAAGACCCAAAGTGCATTGCTGGAGGCGATGGAAGAAAAGCAGGTCACCGTGGAGGGAGAAACCCGTCTGCTGCCCTCACCTTTTTTTGTCATTGCCACACAAAACCCGCACGATCAGCTCGGAACTTACGCCCTGCCCGAGTCGCAACTGGACCGCTTTTTGATGCGCCTCTCACTGGGCTACCCTGACCGCGCGGCGGAGCGAGACCTGCTGGCCGGCAACGACCGGCGCGATCTGGTGAACGCACTGCCCAGCTTGCTAAATCCAGCCGAATTGCAACACCTGCAATCTCTGGTGCTCACGGTTCACGCCGCGCCGCCCTTGCTGGACTATTTGCAAGACTTGATCGCGGCCACACGATCAGGTCATTGGTTTGTGCAGGGCTTGAGCCCGCGGGCGAGCATTGCCGTGCTGCGCGCCGCCAAGGCACAGGCACTGCTGAGCGGACGGGATTATGTGGCGCCCGACGACATTCAGGCTATCTTGCCGCAAACCATTGCGCACCGCCTGGTACCTGTTGGCAATGCGGGGCGAGGCGCCGTCGAGCAAGTGCGCGCCATGATCGACGCGGTGGCCCTGCCATGAAGCGCACGTTCGAATGAGTACGACAACAGTGGGCGAGCTGGATGGAGGTCGCTTTTGGCGTCATCCGATCCTCCGCATGCAACGCAAGTTTCGGCAGTGGTTCGAGGCACGCCTGCCGTTGACCGACAGCGTCACACTCACCCGGCGCAGCGTCTATATCTTGCCGACCGGGCCGGGACTCATGCTGGGAGCCACCCTGCTGTTGCTGCTGGTCGCCTCTATCAACTACCAATTGAACCTGGGCTACCTGCTCACCTTTCTTTTGGCGGGAAGCGTTTTGGTGGGGATGCTGGTGTCTCATGGCACGCTGCGGGGCATCAGCTTGCATCTCGCGCCGCCCACTCCGATCTTTGCGGGCGCCTCAGCCTTGATTGACATCCAACTTCAAAGCCAAGGACGCAGCACACGCCATGGCGTTGGTTTGGCCGTGTTGGGCTCTGGCCACTGGGCCTGGTGTGATGTCGCGGCCCATGGGGTGAGCACGTTGCAGATCGCTTTTCAACCATCTCAACGAGGCCTTCACCGCATCCCGACCCTCACCGCAGAGACTCGCTATCC
>JBBKVN010000493.1:0-4584 GCA_037968455.1 Rhodoferax sp. | reverse complement strand
GGCGTTGGCGCCATGTCGTCCATCACACCGTTCACCAAGTCGTTCAGGTTGATCGGTGCGAGTTGTATCTCCACTCGCCCCAAACGCGACAGGGCACTCAGCGCATCAATTTGACGGCTCATCACCTGGGCAGCCGTGCCCACGGTGTTGAGGTGGCCCATGATGTCGGAACTGACTTGGCCTGCCAAATCCTCCTGAATGATTTGCACATAAGCCGTCACATGGCGCAATGAGGCCCGCAAGTCGTGCGATACCGAGTAAGTGAACTCTTCCAACTCCGCCCGTACTTGAGTCAGCTCTCGCTGGAGTTGTTCATAGCCAGGTGACAAGGGCGTGGGTTCGTCGGCCTCAGCATTCATTTCTTGGGCCGGTTCCAGTTGGCAATGCTGATTTGCTTGCCACGAGCCACACTGAGGGCACCGGGTGGCGTGTCTTTGGTCAAAGTAGAGCCGCCGCCCACCGTGCCACCGGCACCGACGGTAATGGGCGCTACCAGCACGCAGTTGCTGCCAATGTGAACATCGGCCTCAATGGTGGTGCGGTGTTTGAAAGCGCCGTCGTAATTGGCGGTGATGCTGCCGGCCCCGTAGTTGACCCGCTCGCCTACGATGGCGTCGCCCAGGTAAGCCAGGTGATTGGCCTTGGCACCTTTGGCCAGGGTGGAGTTTTTCACCTCCACAAAGTTGCCAATGTGCACCTCTGCCCCCAGCTTGGCACCCGGGCGCAGGCGGGCAAATGGCCCGATCAGGGCGCCCTCACCTACTTCTACAGCGTCTTTGCTGCCGGGCTTTCCGCCTTCGATGTGGGTAAAGGGGTGAATCACCGCACCCGCGGCAATGGTGGCATTGGCAATCACACAATTGGCCCCAATGCGTACGCCCTCGCCCAAGCTGACTTGACCTTCAAAGACGCAGTTCACATCAATCGACACGTCTTGCGCGCACTGCAGCTTGCCTCGTACGTCCAGACGCGCCGGGTCAGCCAAGCGCACACCCTGCTCCATCAGTTGCGTGGCCAGATCGCGTTGGTAAGCCCGCTCCAGTTCTGCCAGTTGCACCGGGCTGTTGACGCCCGCCACTTGCACCGGGTCGGTGATTTTGTGGGCGACCACAGGCACGCCGTCCGCCACCGCAAACTTCACGACTTGCGTCAGATAGAACTCGGCTTGCGCGTTCTGGTTGTCCAGGCGCGCCAGCCAGGTTTTCAACTGTTTGGCAGGCACCGCCATGATGCCGCTGTAGACCTCGGTGATAGCGAGTTGCGCGGCGCTGGCGTCTTTTTGCTCAACAATGGCCTGCACCGCATCGCCCTCGCGCACGATGCGTCCGTAGCCCATGGGGTTGGCAAAGTCGATGGTCAACAAGGCCAACTTGTCGCCCGCGCAAGCCGAAATGAGCGCCTGCAAGGTGTCGGCCCGCGTCAGCGGCACGTCACCAGACAAGACAACCACAATGCCATCGTCTTGCAACATTGGCACGGCCTGCTGCACGGCGTGGCCGGTACCCAGCTGGGGCTCCTGGCGCACAAAATTCATGCCAAAACTGGCTGCAGCGCCCGCTGGTGTTGCGAGAGCCGCTTCAACTTCAATAGCACCGTGCCCGGTGATCACGACCACTTGGCGGGCCAGCAGCTCAGCCGCTGTGTCGACCACATGCTGCAACAAAGCCCGCCCCGCCAGTTGGTGCAAGACCTTGGGCAGCTTGCTCTTCATGCGGGTTCCCTTGCCCGCAGCCATGATCACCACGTCAACATGCGATGGTGTTGGTGCCTGATCTTTTTGATTGTTCATGTGGTTCCCTTCCTTCGCCTTTTCGGCGGTTCTCAGAATTTACCATTATCAACGCCGAGGTACAGGGTAAACCCCAGCAGCGGTTAATTCATGTGAAAGCCCCTAAGATCGCGCCATGGCAATAAGCGTATTTGACCTTTTCAAGATCGGCATCGGCCCCAGTAGCTCACACACTGTGGGGCCCATGCGGGCTGCGAGTATGTTTGCACAGGCCTTGCAGAACGACGCCTTGTTGGCCCAGGTCGCCAGCGTGAAATGTGAGTTGTATGGCTCCTTGGGCGCCACCGGAAAAGGCCACGGCTCAGACGTAGCCGTGATGCTGGGCCTGATGGGCCACGCGCCGGACACGGTGGATGTGGAGGCGGTCCCGGTCATGATCGCGGCTGCGCGCAAAACCCAGTCGCTGTCTTTGCTGGGCGAGCAGACCATCGCCTTTCGAGAGAAAGAGCACCTGCTGATGTACCGCAGAGAAGCCATGGCGGAGCACCCCAACGGCATGAAATTCACCGCCGTGGACGCCCAAGGCACCGTGCTTCGGGAAAGCAAATACCTCAGCGTGGGTGGCGGCTTTGTAGTCACGGCAGGCGCCGCCAACGACGCAGTGCTGGCCGCTTACCAGCAAGTGCCCCACCCCTTTACCTCGGGCGATGAACTGCTCGCCACCTGCAAAACCCACGGCTTGCGCATCAGCGAAGTCATGTGGGCCAACGAGCGCACCTGGCGCAGCGACGACGAGATTCGGGATGGCCTGCTGAACATCTGGCGCGTCATGCGCGAATGTGTGCAACGCGGCTTGCGCCATGAGGGCACCCTGCCCGGCCCGTTTCGGGTTCAGCGCCGGGCGCCGATTTTGGCCGCACGCCTGCGTGATCGCGCCGAGCGTGCGCTGGCCGACCCGCTGTCTGTGCTGGACTGGGTCAACGTTTATGCCTTTGCGGTGAACGAGGAAAACGCCTCGGGCGGACGCGTGGTCACCGCGCCGACCAATGGCGCTGCCGGCGTCATTCCCGCCGTACTGCACTACTGCGACCGCTTTGTGTTGCCCGCCAGCGGACGTGCCGGCCACGGCGACGGGCAAGACGCGGTCCTTGACTTCTTGATGAGCGCCGCCGCCATCGGCATCTTGTACAAACTCAATGCCTCCATCAGCGGCGCTGAAGTGGGTTGTCAAGGCGAAGTCGGCGTGGCTTGCTCCATGGCCGCCGCAGGCTTGGCGGCGGTAATGGGTGGCACACCGGAGCAAGTGGAGAACGCGGCTGAAATTGGCATGGAACACAACCTGGGCCTGACCTGCGACCCCATTGGCGGCCTGGTGCAAGTGCCCTGTATTGAACGCAATGCCATGGGCGCTGTGAAAGCCGTCAACGCCGCCCGCATGGCCATGCAGGGCGACGGCCAGCACGTGGTGTCGTTGGACAAGGTCATCAAGACCATGCGCGAAACCGGCGCGGACATGAAGACCAAGTACAAAGAAACCTCACGCGGCGGCCTGGCCGTGAACATTGTGGAGTGCTAGGGAGAGACCATGGCTGCACCTGCCAATGAATTTGCCCACTATTGCTGTGACTTGCTCTCCTCGGTGGGGCCTTGTGTGGCCAAGCGCATGTTTGGCGGCTACGGCATCAGCACCGAGGGCTTGACGCTGGCCATCCTGGCAGACTTGGGCGACGGCGAGGCACTGTGGCTAAAGGCCAACGATGAGTCACAAGCCGCGTTCGAGGCGGCAGGCTGCAAGCGATTTGTGTACCTTGCCAAAGCCAAACCCATGAGCATGAATTACTACACCGCACCTGAAGAGGCCATGGAGTCGCCCCGGTTGATGGCGCCCTGGGCACGACTGGCATTGGAAGCCGCGCTGAAAGCCCGCGCCAGCAAGCCAGTCGCCAAACGCCCGCCCAAGCCCAAAGCCGCCCGCAAAACCAAGTCATCTTGAGTCACCAGCCCCTTGCCCGGCAGGACTCGGGAGGAGCTGGCGCTCGGCAAAGGTCTGTGAGGTCACTGCAAATTTCATAGCGCCTTGCGCATATAGACAAAGCGCGAAAGCCCTAAAAGATACTTGAATCACTGCAAAGGCCGACCAGCCTCTTGCAGCCGGGTCTCACACCGTTTTTGCACACGGGAGGCCAACGCCCCGCAAACGGTGGGCGCCGGCAGCCACTCGTATTGCGACGCAATACTGTCGGACACCGGCCAGACATCCAGCACCCTCTTTGCCTGGCCCTCAAGGCTACCGACGGCCCGGTCGGTCCAATGATTTCAAGCTATGCTATTCATTCCACATTCGCATGAATCAAACCTACCTCCCCTACCCCAATTGACCGAATGTCCATGGAACACCCCTTGCGTACACGACCCATTCCCGTCGGCCATTTGCGGGCCTTTGAGGCGGTGTCGCGCCACCTGAACTTTCGGGCGGCGGCCGAGGAACTGTCGTTGACCCAAAGTGCGGTCAGCCGGCAAATCCAGGCCATGGAGGAAGATGTGGGAGTTAGCCTGTTTCTGCGCCACACCCGCGCCGTGGAGCTAACAACCGCCGGTGCCCAACTTCTGCGGGCCGTGCTGCCCTCACTGGAGCGCATGGACAACGCGATTCGCCAGATTCGACGCACGGCGGGGCGCAAAAGTGTGGCGCTGTCCACCTGGGCGTCGTTTGCGTCCATGTGGTTGATTCCACGCTTGGAGTCGTTTCAGAACGAACATCCCGACATTGACATCCGCATTGACACCACTGACGTGGCCGTGGACCTGGAAACCAGCGACGTGGATCTGGCCCTGCGCTACTGCCACCCCGGCAC
>JBBKVN010000492.1:0-4888 GCA_037968455.1 Rhodoferax sp. | reverse complement strand
CGCACATCGCGGGTCAGCCTGCAGCAAGTCCATCCAAGCCTGACCGATGGCGCCACTGGCGCCGAGCACCACGGCGGTGTAACCAGGTTCAAGTGAATACGTCATGCGCCCATGATGCCCTCCCGCGAGAAACCCTGCGCTCAACAGGCGGCTCCAAGACCCGTTCCGGTCTTTCACGGTGCATCAAGTATGCAGCGGTTGCTGCCGGTGGCGAGCGCATTGGGACGTCACGCTTTGTGCCTGTAAGCAGCCATCCGAGGGAAATGGGGCCTCGCATGCACGATGACCGGTTTCAAGGTTTCAGCCGACTTTGAGGACATGCCGCAAATGAACTTCATCTTGAAGGACCTCTGCCCCGACCGCCACAGGCACTGTCGTTCCGAAGGCATCCAAGGACTACAAGCAACTTCGCATTCGACCCAAACAGGTGTCTATTGAAGCGGGAGAAGTCCAAACCGATACAGCCGTGGAAGCTGGGTGCGGGCGCTTTTGTGTTGGCTGGACTGGCGTTGATCGTCTTATCGCCCTGCATTAAATCGGAGGTAAGGGCTCAACGGGTTACTGGTGCCGAATCGAGCAGAATGCCCGGGCCGTGATACGCCGGTCGACTGGTTTGCAACGCAACTGACTGGTCAAATCTGTTGCGTAGGCAATGCCCGATGCGCTGAGCACGACATGGATCAGACGAGGCGATTCCTCGTGCATCGTCCCGTCTCGATCCAGTGACTTGTCGGCCCTTATGCTGTCGACTTACCCCCGCACATCAGGCGACCGCTTCGGCACTGGCGCCCTCAAGCTTTGCGGCATCGCTCTTAACCAATGGATTTGACTGGTAGTCCTCGACCAGCCATCGCTTGAGCGAAAAGAACGAGATGCCCATCAGGAAAATCAGCGGCACGCCCACCACTAGAGATGCTGTCTTCAGCGGCGCAAGGCCACCCAGCTTCATGAGCACTATCGCAATCACGCCAAGCGACACCGCCCAGAACATACGGTTGCCGACCGAGGGCTCGCCAGTGTGTGAGTTCTTGGAAGCCACGATGGCAATTGAGTAGGCCGACGAGTCCACCGTGGTGGCGGAATAGACAAAGGCAAGGAAGATGAACAGCGGCATCACCAGCCACTGGAAGGGCAAGGTCTTGAGCAAACCGATCACGCCAGCAGCTTCCCCGCTGGCCTTGATGGTTTCCAACAGTGGAAAGACCCCATTCAGTTCGCTGTGCATGCCCCAGTTTCCGAAGAGCGTGAAGAACAGAGCGCAACCGCCACTGCCACCGAGGATGACGCCGGTGGTCAGTTCGCGGAAAGTCCGACCGCGGGAGATGCGGGCGATGAAAATACCCATGTAGGGACCGTAGGCCACCCACCAAGCGAAGTAGAACACGGTCCAATCCTGTGGAAAACCGCTCTTCCCGATCGAATCCGTGTACAGCGCCAGACGCGGGAATTCACTCATCATCAGCCCCATGCTGTCGGTGAAGGTGAGCAGCATGAAGGTGGTAGGGCCAAACACCAGAATCAGTCCGCACAATGCGAGGATGGCTACGATATTCATGTCACTCAGGACTTTGATCCCTCGCTTGAGACCCAGCGTCACCGAGGTCACGAACAGAGCGGTCCAGATCGAGACCACGACCAGATCCATCGTGGGCGATCGAGCCACACCCAGATACTGGCTCAGGGCTTCGGACAGCAGCGGCGTGCCTGCAGCCAGGCTGGTACCGGTACCACCTATCAGGCCGACGATCATCATCACATCGATGATCCGCCCGACCAGGCCATTGGCATGACGTGCGCCAATGACACCCTCGCAACCCGAGCTCAGTCGCAGCGAAGGCTTGCCGCGGTTGTAGTAGGCGTAGCCGATCGGAAATGCGCACAGCAGGTAAAGCGCCCATCCAATGGGGCCCCAATGGAACATGCCGTACATCGCCGCGTATTCGGCCGCCGCCTGACTGTTCGCTACAAGGCCAAAGGGCGGCGACGTGTAGTAGTAGGTCCACTCGATCGCGGCCCAATAAATCAGCGAAGTCCCGATGCCGGAGCAGAAGAACATCGCGATCCAGCTCAGGCGCCGGAATTCGGGCTTGGCGTCGGGGCCGCCGAGCCGCACACCCGAATAGCGGCCGAAACCCAGCCAGAGTACGGCAGCGAGCGCCGCCACGCCAGCCCATTGGTATACAAAACCGAACTGTTTTGTCACAAATGAAAATATCTGGTCGATCAGCACCTTCGCCTGGCTCTCGAACATGATCATGGCAGCCACGGCCACCAACACTATCCCCACGGTGGGCCAGAAAATGAGGGGGTCGATCGTGGCCTCCCGCTTGGTTTCAGTATGCGTTGTCATCTTTTGTCTCCTGCATGTAAAAGGGGCAAGCCGCCAGGTTCACTGAACCCGGCCTGATGCGATGTGACCTCTAAGCGGGTCCTCGTCGCAACGGGCTGCGGCAAGAAAATCAGTGGGCGATATCCAGCACCACGGCGCCAAGCAAACCACCGGCGTCGACCCGATCGCTTGCCTCAGCCATTTGCGCCAGGGGGTAGCGCGCAGCCACGCGATGGATCAACTTGCCCTTTGTCAGCGCCTCGTCAATCGCGGCAATGGCGTCCTGCTTGGCTGTTTCGGGCATGGCGTAGACGATGACCAGACGCAAGGTCAGGTCCAAGAACATCATTCGCTTGAACGGCAATACCGGCTCCGGCACCACCATTGATGAGTAGGTGGCGATCACGCCCCCGGTGCGGATAACGTCGAGCACCTTGGGCAGGTTGATGCCGAACTCGATCTCAACCACACGGTCCACTTTGCGCCCGCCAGTGATGGCCAACAGTTGCTGGTGCCAGTCGGCGTCGCGATGGTTGACGAGGTGGTCGGCGCCGGCGCGCAGACAGTCCTGCCGCTCAGCTTCGCTCTCCGCTGTCGTGATCACTGTCGCACCTCCTTGCTTCGCCCACTGGATGGCGTAGTTGCCCACCCGACCAGCGCCGCCCGTCACCAGCACCAGTTGGCCCTGCACCGGTCCGTCGGCAAACACGCACCGATGTGCCACCATGGCTGGAATGCCCAGCGAAGCGCCCACGGCGAAATCAACTCCCTCAGGTAGGTGAACGGCACGTCGCGCGTCGATGGCGAGGTATTGCGCGGCGGTGCCGAAACGACGCTCGTACTGCGCCTGGTAGACCCAGACCCGCTCACCTATGCGTGCATGGTTGACGCCGACACCAACCGCCTCGATCACGCCGGCCCCGTCGCTGTTGGGGATCACCGGACCGCCATCGAGCAAATTGGGGAACGCGCCGGCACGTTTCTTGGTATCCGACGGGTTGATGCCTGAGGCGTGCACGCGCACCAGCACCTCCCCAGGCCCTGGTTGAGGCGTCTCTATCTCGACAAGCTGTAAGGCCTCGCTCGCGGAACCGAACGTCGAAAACTGTATGGCTTTCATTTAAACTTTCCTTTCTCTATGTAAATGTTTCAAAAATTCCGATACCAACCCGAGCCAGTCCGCTCAGGCATTCAATCTCGCCAGCGTGGCGCGGTAGAGCGATGCGTCGGCGGAGATTAGGGGAAGGCCTAACTCGCCGCTCAGCAAATCGATCCAGTCCAGCGTGCGCACGCCGGAGCCGCCGATCAGCACGCCCGAGATGTCCGGCACACCTTGCACAGCAGAGCGCACGCATGCCTGCACTTCAGCGGGTGAAAACTGGTACTTGCGCTCGTTCACCGTTGCCTGATCAGGGAACAAGCCGGTATTGCAGTAGGTCGCAAACTTCGCCACCTCATAGCCGTCTTGTTCGAGGTACTGCGTGATCCAGGCCTGCCAGTGCCCGTCGTAATACGGGCAGGCCACGGCGATGCGGCGATGTGGCAGCGAGGCCAGTTCGCGCCACACTGCAACCCCGTTCAGCACCACGGGGCACCCCAGGTCGCGGCTGATGTCGTCTTGCAGGCGCTGCGCGCCGGTTGCATCTCCGCCCATCTGGTACGCGAAGGCCGGTCCAGCCTGGACCACCGCATCACAGCCCTGCCCGACCAGCTCCTCTGCAGCACGGCGCACAGGCGCCTCGCAGCGTGCCATCTGCTCCAGGCTCCAGTTGAAGCCTTCGAAAGGCAGCTCGTAGGTGAGCACGGTGACTTGGCCCGGGTGCCGAAGGGTGAAGTCGGTTCCGGTTGGATCAGCCCAGTCGGGGCCCGTAATCACACCGAGGCGCAGCGGTCGGTTCAAGGTAGTGGCATTCATGCCAGCAAACCGCCGTCGACCACCACCGTCTGCCCAGTCATGTAGGCACCGGCGGCACATAGAAACAGGATCACCTCGGCAAAGTCGTCTGGCTGCCCCATTCGGCCCAGTGGCAACCGCTGGGCAGCCACGGCGGCTTCCTCCGGGCTCCAGCCGCACATCCATTCGGTGCCCCCCACCCAGCCCGGCGCCACGGCGTTGACCCGGATGTCCGGCCCCAGGCCTTTGGCCAGTTCACGCGTCATGAGCACCAGCCCGGCCTTGGACGAGGCATAGGCAGTGCTGCTGCCACCGCCACCCAGTGCCGCCGTCGACACCACGTTGACGATGGCTCCCTGGGCCGCGCGCAGGTGCGGAAGCGCGGCCCGGGCGCAGCGGAACGGTCCGATGAGGTTGACCGACAGCAGTTTGTTCCAGAAAGCGTCGTCCTGGCTGTCGAGATCCGAAGGCGGAATTTCCTGCCGGGTTCCCGGCGTAGCCGCATTGTTCACCAGATAGTCCAGGCCACCCATGGCACCCGCTGCCTCGGCAACCATGCGCACCACATCCTCCGGGCTGGACACATCGCCAGGCGCGGGCAGCACGTCCAGCCCCTCGGCCCGCAGGGTCTCGATCGCCCGCGCCAGCGAAGCGCTGCCGGCGAG
>JBBKVN010000491.1:0-2892 GCA_037968455.1 Rhodoferax sp. | reverse complement strand
CATCGCTGACAAAAGCGGCCAGAGCTTTGAAATAGGCGTCATGCAGGGCGGGATCAAACCGGTTGTCCAGTACCAGCGCGTTGTCCTGATCTGTCACTACCAGTTGCTCATTGCGCGCCATTGAACCCAGTGCCAGAAAGCAATACGGCACCGGCGGGGGGCCCAACGCCGCCTCGGCCAACGCCAACAGTTGCTGCTTAAAACTCCGCCCGATGAAAGCCATGGCGGAGCCCACCATGCGCGAGCTGGCATCTTCATTCACCATGCGCACAAAACTCGCGCGCACATCGGCGGTAAGCGCAGCCAACTCGTCCACACTGGTTTGGCGAAAAATACTGCTGACCACAAACAGGCTGTTGCGACTTTCGTAATGCACCACGTCAGACAGGGCAATTACACCCAGGGGCTTGTCGTGCCGCATCACGGGCAAGTGGTGCACGTTGTGGCGCAACATCTGCAACATGGCCTCGAACACCAGCTGGTTGTGCTCCACCGTGACCAGCTTCGCCGTCATGATCTCGCTCACAGGCGTGTCGTAACTCAGGCCACCAGCCACCAGACGGGTCCGGATGTCGCGGTCGGTGATGATGCCGGCCATGACCGACTCCGCTGGGTCGCTGGCTCCGTCCAGAATCAAGAGGGAGGACACGCCTGCTTCGGTCATGCAGCGCGCAGCTTCCAGTGCAGTTGCCGTATGCATCAGCGTCACCGGCTCGCGACTAATCAGCGTGTCGACCGTGGCCGACATCAACTGGTTGGATTCTTCGCGCCTGGACACCACCTGGCGCAAGCGGGTTCGGTCTTCAGTCTCCACCTGGTCGGCAAACGTTTCTTGCGTGTCGAACAGTTCGGTAAAAACCGGTTCGGGGACCAGGTAGAGCAAGGTGTCTTCCAGAGCCACCACAGGAAAACGCACCGTCTTCTTTCGTAGCAGACCGGCTTCGCCGAAATGGCCCCCTTCCGTCAGACGGTTGTACAGCGTGCCATCGCGCCGAAACACCTCAACGGCACCGCTGCGAACCACGTACCAGTAGGCCGCCACTTGACCAAACTCAACGATGGCACTGCCCGCCTTAAAGTAGCGCACATCCACCGACGTGGTGACACGGTGGAGCGCCTCTTCAGGTAAGGCCGCCAATGAAGGTTGTCCCTGCAGGAACTGCAGGATTTCCAGCTGTTCGTCCTGCATGGGCAGCTCCTGGCTTAGCCGCGTGGCTCGGACATCAGACCTTTGACCACGGCCACTGTAGCGACCAGCAGCACAATCGTGAACGGGAACCCCGTGGACACGGCCATGGCCTGCAAGGCCACCAGACCGCCACCCAGAATCAGCGCAATAGCCACCAATCCTTCGAACAAGCACCAGAACACGCGCTGTGGTGTGGGTGCATCCACCTTGCCACCGGCAGCGATCACGTCAATCACCAACGAACCTGAATCCGACGAGGTGACGAAGAACACTACCACCAGCACGATGGCCAGGAGAGAGGTGATTTGAGACAAAGGCAAGGCATCCAGCATCTGGAAAATTTGCAATGGCAAAGCGGCTTCGGCCACGGCCTTGTAGCCGTCATTGACCAACTGAGTGATCGCAGTTCCACCAAACACCGTCATCCACAAAACGCAAGCCAACGAAGGCACGATCAAAACCGAAACCAGGAACTCCCGCACGGTACGGCCACGCGACACGCGGGCAATGAACATGCCAACAAATGGCGACCAGCTGATCCACCAAGCCCAGTAAAAAGCAGTCCAACCTTGGGAAAAGTTCGCATCAGCGCGGCCAAACGGATTAGCCAACGCCGGCAAGTACTCCACGTAGGCACCCAGGTTCGAGAAGAAGCCGGTGGCAATAGCCAGTGTTGGCCCCACGATGATCACGAACACCAGCAACACGATGGCCAGCACCATGTTGATTTCAGACAGGCGCTTCACGCCCGCGTCCAGCCCGGCCAACACCGAGGTTAGCGCGATGGCGGTGATACCAATCACCAGCACAATTTGCGTCGTATTGCCCAGAGGGATATCGAACAGGTAGTTCAGACCTGCTGCGGCTTGCGACGCGCCTAAGCCCAGCGAAGTCGCCAGGCCAAACATGGTGGCCAACACCGCCAGTATGTCGATGATGTGACCAGGCCAGCCCCAGATGCGCTCACCCAGCAGTGGGTAAAACACTGAACGGATGGTCAGTGGCAAGCCCTTGTTAAAAGAAAACAAAGCCAGACCCAAGGCCAGGATGGCGTAAATCGCCCAAGGGTGCAGGCCCCAATGGAAAATGGTGGCGGCCATCGCCAGTCGCTGTGCGCCGACGGCATCGCCAGCAGCAGCACCCAATGGCGCCCAGTCAGTGCGCACCCCATTTTCCAGAGTGGTCCCACCCATGGCGCTACCGAAGTGCGACAGCGGCTCAGACACGCCGTAGAACATCAGGCCAATGCCCATGCCCGCAGCAAACAGCATCGAGAACCACCCTGTGTAGGTGTAGTCGGGCGTGGCCTTGGTGCCACCGAGCCTGACTTTGCCCAAGGGGGAGATCGCCAGCGCGATACACACCACCACAAAAATATTGCCCGCCGAGATGAAGAACCAATCCAAGTTGGACGTCAGCCAGCCGCGGACAGCGGCAAACAGGGGCTCGGCTTGGGCCTGGAACATCAGCGTCAACGCCACAAAGGCGATCACCGCAAGGCCAGAAATGGCAAACACGCGGTTGTGGATATCCAGCCCAAACGGGCCGAGGTTCAAGACAATGTTGTCTTGTCCGATTTTGTAGTCGGTGCTGATCGGGTTGACGTCGCCATCAGGCTTCATCGGATCGCGCTTTTCACTCATTTCTCTTCTCCTGAACGATGTCAATCTGCCAAAAAATCAATCGAGCAAGCACAAAACAGG
>JBBKVN010000490.1:0-13828 GCA_037968455.1 Rhodoferax sp. | reverse complement strand
AACACCCCTTCATTGGGCAGTACCTGCAAGGTTTTAGGAGTCCGACACATGACCGCATCTCTGCCGCTACAAAGCCAGTCCCTTAACCCCCCGCTTCACCTGCGCGTCGGGTTTGAAATGGAATATGAGTGCCCCCGCCCAACGCCCATGCTGCTGGCGTTGAACATTCACTACTCACGCGCTTCAGACCTGGTGCAACCTGACCAGCTGCACACCACGCCCAGCGTTCCGCTGTCGGCCTACCGCGACCCCTTTGGCAATTGGTGCAGCCGTTTGGTGGCACCCGCGGGGCGGTTCGTGATCAGCACCACCGCGCTGCTCAGAGACTCGGGATTGGTGGATGCATCCGCACTTGGTGTACCCCAGACGCCGGTGGAATACCTTCCTGAATCGGCCCTGACCTTTTTGTTGGGCAGTCGATATTGTGAAACAGACCATCTGTCCGATTTCGCGTGGGCTCAGTTTGGCAACGGCCCGACCGGCGGGGAGCGGGTTCAAGCCATATGCGACTTTGTGCACCAGCATATCGAATTTGGCTACCACCATGCGCGCCGAACCCGCTCCGCCCTTGAAGCCTTTAACGAACGGCAAGGCGTGTGCCGCGACTTTGCCCATTTGGCCATTGCCCTGTGCCGGTGCTTGAATATTCCGGCGCGCTACTGCACGGGCTACCTGGGGGACATTCGCATCCCGGCTGTGCCAGGCCCCATGGACTTCGCTGGCTGGTTCGAAGCTTATCTGGGCGACCGGTGGTACACCTTTGATGCACGCAACAACACCCCTCGCATAGGCAGGGTCCTGATGGCCCGCGGCAGAGACGCTTGCGACGTGGCGCTCACCAACACGTTTGGCTCCAACACACTGCAGCGCTTCAATGTCTGGGCCGATGAAGTCAACCCCAACTAGGTTCAGCTTGGATAGTGACGTCGGTCACGCGCGCCAAGTCCTATCACGCATCAATACGCCTCCTCGACTATTGAACAAGCACCCACATGCGCCGCTGCTGTGGATAACCTTTCAAACCGCTCCTAAAAAAATGCCTCAAAGCCTGACTGGACGCGGGCTGCGAGACGATAGAGGCCTGGGTGACCTTGCCACACAGACTCCGAAACGAGCAAAAGCGCGTCGAGATTGAGGCTGCATTGGCTTCGCCGCCATTTGGATTTGAAGGTGTCCACATTTTTTGTGGATAACCTGATACATTTTTTCACCCCAAGTCATGCAAACCTATACACCAAGCGGGTTTCAACAGTTTGCCTCCTAAATAGGCAATGGGTACAACTGCCTTCTCGCATCTATTTACTCGACCAATCGCTAACATAAAGCAGGCCAAATATCAGGTAAAAATTGTCTACTGTGGCGATAATTTTGAGTTCAGTCGTCCGGGGACAAACCCTCGACATCCGCTAAACCGGTGGATTTCATTGACTGACTAATTCTGTGGATAACTTTGTGGAAATCTCCACTCTCAGTCGTTTAAATCACCGCCTGACAAGGGTTTCAAGACCATAGCCCCATCCACAACAGAACCAGGGACGCCATCAATCGACGGCCAAAAGAACTAGCGGCAACCGGCCTTGCGCGGCGGGCAAACGGCGAGCCAGAATGGGCCCATGTGCTGTCGGGGCGGTTGACATTGACTTGGTTTTCACCATTTAACAAAACCATGGCACACCCTCGAAAAGCCCGCCCAGCAAGGGTTTCGGGCCGTCTCTCCAGCGATGGCCCGCGATTTGCTTGATATCCCGACGGCGTCCGATGACGCTCTTTCTGAGAGGAATCGCCCGCTGCCGGAGACCTGCCATGAAGCCTTTAATGATTTCGTCGCTTGCCACGCTGCTATTTTTGGGCGCGCCTGCATCACAAGCTAGCGTGCAGACTTACAGCGCGGTGCTCAATGGCCAGAACGCATCACCAGCCAATGCCTCACCGGGAACCGGCCTTGCCACAATAACGATCGACACCGTGGCGCTCACCATGGAGGTCAATGTCATGTTCTCCGGACTGAGCTCAACCACCACGGCGGCCCATTTGCATTGCTGCACGGTGCTGGCCGAGTCAGGCACGGCAGGGGTCGCCACGCCGGCGCCCAATTTCCTCAGTTTCCCAATTGGCGTCAGTTCCGGCAGCTACGACTACACCTATGACTTGGCCCTGGCTTCGTCTTACAGCCCAGTGTTCCTGGCCGCGCAAGGCAGTGCAGCAAACGCCGGCAACGTCTTGTTCGCGGGGCTGTCCGACGGTCGGAGCTACCTCAACATCCACACCACCCTTTTTCCCGGCGGGGAGATACAGGGCGTTCTCCAGCAAGAGGTGCCTGAGCCCGGCAGCTTGGCCTTGTTGGGCCTGGGTCTGGTGGGACTGGCCTTGATGGGGCGCCACGGGTTCCCGAAGATGATGGCCTGATGAACCCCGCCTTAAGGGTTATGTGGATAACTTTTCCGCCTGCTCCTGAATTGAGGGCTCAAAGCCTTATGGGGCGGAGCTTGCCAAGGAGGTCGCGTGATTTCATGTGGGTTTTCCGGGGCGTCAAAGCCGTCGGCACCACGAGACTGCCAAGGGCCATTCCATGATGAGAAATGCACAAACAGATTGATCCACATTTTTTGGGGATAACTTTTCCATCTCACCCCCTCAAATACCCATAAGGCCTTATTTCATGCGGGTTTCAACACAATGCCCGCAAAATAGGCAATGCGCATAACCTTGGAAACTGACAGCAAGTTCCCACGTTTGGCTAACATGGATTGATACCCATATCAGAACTTCCCACTCTTATTTTTCAAGTTTTTTGAACCGCCATTTCTCAAAATCCCCACCCCAAACCCGGCATTGCCGCGTCTGTTGTTTCAAAAAAGATTCTGTGCATAACTTTGTGGATAGCTTCCCGTACAAGCCGGCCAAAGCCCCGCTGGGTGCGGTTGTCAGGACGGTGCGCCCTCACCGGCACACGTGAAGCGGCGGCGGGGAGTCGTGGGTGCCGGGGATTTACTCGGCCTCGAACAAGCCACCCACGTTCAATAGTTCGTAGGCGATTTCCGGGCGTTGCTCCAGGCTGCGCTTGATGGCGGCCGGAATGGCTTGACGCGTCTTGCGGCACAGTCCGGGTTGTTCAACCACCAAAATGGTGATGCCACGCAAAGTCCGAACCACGTTGGGACTGATGTTGATTTCAAGTCGCACGCCCAACTGCTGCTCAATCCGTGCCTCCATGTGTCGCAAATCACTGAGGCTGGTCAGGTTTTCCAGCCGCTGCAACAGGCGCTTCTCGTCATCACGGGTCAAGCGCAACACCCGCAAGTCGCCGTCCGTCTGCACCAACAAGGCGTCTCGCCCGCAGATACAGGCGCCTGGCGGGCATTCGGTGCGGAGGGGAAAAGTGGGCAGTGCAGTGGTCATGGCGGGCGCCAACTCGCGTTTGGGGACTCAATGGCGGTGGGTGCGATCATAGTCAGACTCTGGCAACCCCACGTCAGTCCACACAATTGGCGCCATGCGCCGTTGTGAAAGGGGTGTGGATAACTGACCTTCTCAGTTGAACTCCAGGCGCACGCCACCCGGCCAAGCGGATGACCAGAGCACGAGCCACGAGCTCACCACCCGATCTTGACCGTCTGCAAAGCTCAGGTGTCCGCAGACCGTGTTCAGCAATGGGTGCTTTGAAAAAACCTTCCACATTTTTTGTGGATAACTTTGTTGACTCAGCTTGGAGAAGTCACCCATCGCCTTATTCCATGCGGGTTCTGACGCGATGCCCATAAAACAGGCAACTCGGACAACTCACCTTTACTCGGTAATTTTGACCCAATTGACTACCACACAAATTCGCACCAACCGGTTTCCGGGTGGGTTAAAAGCTGGCAATTGGTGCATCCATGGCATTTTGTTTTTCGAACCCAGCGCCGCGAAGGCACGGCGGATAACGCGCCAACGGTCATGCACAACTTCTGTGGACAACTTTGTGGAGAGCACCGGGGACAAGCCCCGCAGAGCCAGCACTGGCGCGGGCTGGCGGCCGGTGCCTGCCAAAGAGGCACCGCAGGGTTCAGGCGGCGAGCAAGCCCGGCAGGTCACCCATGTTTGCAAACAGGGCTTGCGCACCGGCTTGGCGCAGCAGCTCTGCCGATTGGTGGCCGGCCTGGGGGCAATAAGCCCAGACCGTGGCCCCTGCGGCAACACCGGCCGTGATGCCCGCCACCGAGTCTTCAATGACCAGGCAGCGCTGGGGCTGCGCGTTCAGGTGGCGTGCCGCTGCCAGGTACACGTCGGGCGCGGGTTTGGAGCGGGGCATCTCATGGCCGCTGAAGACGTGGCCTTCAAAAAATGACATCAAACCAACTTGGGCGAGCTGCATTTCCACCTTGAAGCGGTCTGCCCCTGAGGCGCAGGCAATGCCCAGCGTGGCATGGGCCTGAGCGGCGGCCACGGCCTCTCGGGCGCCGGGAACAATCTCCAGGCTGGCCACGAGCGCGCGGTTGCGCCGCTGGTAAAAGTCTTCCAGCCAGTCCTGTGAGAAGGGTTTGCCGGTATGGGCCTCGATCGCAGCACGCTCTTCGCGCACGGTTTTTCCCACGAAAAGGGCCATGCACTCCTCAGAGGAGAGCGTCCAGCCCCGTTCCTGCAAGGCATCGCGCAACACGGCATTGGTGAGTCCCTCGCTGTCGACCAACACCCCATCACAATCGAACAAAACTGCATCAAATTTCATAGCTGCTTCCGCTTATTCCACCTGGGCTAGCACCCGATTTCATACAAAAATTTCTCAAGCCTTGGCTTGGCGGCGGGCCTTTTGTTCGTCCAGCGTTTCCGTGGGCGCGCCCTGCTTGAGCCATTCGGCGTAACCGCCATCAATGTGGGCGACGTTGGTCATGCCCATGTCCTGCAAAGCTTTGGTGGCCAGCGCGCTGCGCCATCCGGCGCCACAAAACAAGATGAACTCCTTGGACTCGTCGGCAAACAGCGGCTTGTGATACGGCGAGGCCGGGTCCACCCAAAACTCCAGCATGCCGCGCGGTGCGTGGTAGGCGCCCACCACTGTGCCCTCGGCCAACTCACGAATATCGCGAATGTCCACGATTTGCACCTTGGTGTCGTTGAGCTTGGCCAGCGCCTGCGGCACCGAATAGGTCTTGACCTCGGCCATGGCCTCATTGACGAGCTGTTGGTAACCTTTGGTGATGGGCATGTGACCTCTCCTTTAATGAGTGAGCAAAAAACAAAAACCTATTTGCGCCAGAACTGGGGCAGAAACAGCACCATAACGCCAAGTAACTCCAGACGCCCCATCAGCATGCCAACCGTGCACACCCAGGTCTGGAAATCTGTCAGCACACCAAAGCTGGCGGACGGGCCCACCTGCCCCAAGCCAGGGCCGATGTTGTTCACCGTGGCCACCACGGCCGAGAACGCGGTGATGATGTCCAGCCCCGAGATCAGCATCAGCATGGTCAAGCCGAGGATGGTGGCGCCATAAATCAGCATATAGGCCATGACAGAGGCGATGACGGTGGCCGAGATGGGCGCGCGGCCCATGATCACGGGGTTGATCACGCGCGGGTGAATGGCCCGCACCAGTTCGCGGCGCGCCTGCTTGATCAACAGCACCATGCGGACCATCTTGATACCGCCACCGGTGGAACCCGCGCAGGACACAAAGCTGCCCAAGAACATCAGAAGCACCGGGGCAAATACGGGCCACAAGGCGTAGTCGGCCGAGGCATAGCCCGTGGTGGTGGCCACCGACACCACATGGAACGCCGCCGCCCGCAAGGCACGCAAGTAGTCCGGGTAGGTGCCGTGCGTGAACAGCACCAGGCTCAAGCCGGCCACTGAGGCCGCCAGCACAAAAGCATAGGTACGAACTTCAACGTCACGCAGCAAAGACATGAGGGAGCGAGCTCGCCAGACAATAAAGTAGCGTGCAAAACTCACCCCGGCCAGTGCCATAAAGACAATGGCCACGCCCTCCACCTCGGCCGAGTTCCAGTAGCCAAAACTGGCGTCATGGGAAGAAAACCCGCCCAGGCCCATGGTGGTGCACATGTGCATGAAGGCATCCTGCCAGGACATTCCCACCCAACGGTAAGCCAGCATACACAGCGCCGAAAAAGCAAAGTACACGCCCCACAGGCCACGCGCCGTCTCGGCAATGCGGGGGGTCAAGCGGGCGTCTTTCATGGGGCCAGGCGTTTCGGCCTTGTACAGCTGCACGCCGCCCAGCCCAAGCAAAGGCAGAACGGCAACCACCAGCAGCATGATGCCCAAGCCGCCCATGAGCTGTAAAAAACAACGCCATACATTCACAGACACGGGCAAGGCGTCCAGCCCGGTCAACACGGTGGCACCGGTGGCGGTCAGTGCGCTCATCGACTCAAAGTAGGCGTCGGTCCAGCTCAAACCATCAATTGACATCATCAATGGCACCGCAGCAAACGCCGGCAATACCAGCCACACCAGATTCACCAGCAGAAAGCCGTCGCGCGGCTTCAATTCCTGGCGGTAATGGCGAGTGACGAAAAGCAGCAACAGGCCCGCACCCAGCGTCAGACCCATGCCCTGCAGCCAGATGCCACTCAGGTGCTCCTGATCAAGCGCCCAAGCCCACCCCAGCGGCACAAGAAAGAGCAACGAAAAGCCCAGCATGATGCGGGCCAGCACGTTAAGAACAGGAGGAAAACCGGACATAGCGCCTTGAAACTAGAAGAAAGTGGCGCTGACCTGGAACATCTTTTCCACGGCGCGCATCAGGCGTTTGTTGGGAATGAAGATGATGACGTGATCTCCTTCCTGAATGACAAGGTCGTGGTACGGCATCAGCACCTCGGCAGTACCTTCTTTACCCCGGACTATGGCGCCAAAGCGCGCCCCCGCGGGCAGCACAATCTCTTCAATGCGACGCCCCACCAGTTTGGAGGTTCGCTCATCACCGCGCGCCACGCCTTCAATCGCCTCTGCAGCACCCCGGCGCAAGCTGTGCACCGCGGCCACATCGCCCCGGCGCACATGCACCAGCAACTCACCAATGACGGTTTGCGCGGGCGACAGGGCAATGTCAATCGCGCTGCCTTGCATCATCTCGGCATACACCCGACGGTTGATGAGTGACATCACCCGGCGCGCGCCCAGCCGCTTAGCCAGCATGGCGGACAAGATGTTGTCCTCGTCATCGCTGGTCAGGGCAATAAAGAGATCCATCTCGCCCACATTCTCAGCAATCAGCAACTCCTCGTCAGTCGAGTCACCCGCCAGCACCAGCACCTGCGAGGGCAATTGGGCAGCAAGGTAGTCGCAACGCTTGCGGTTGGACTCGATGATCTTCACCTGGTAGTTGGCGGCCAGATTGCGCGCCAGCCGCAAGCCCACCTTGCCGCCGCCCGCAATCATCACGCGCCGCACCGGGCGGTCGTCTTTGTGAATGGCGCCCAGCACCTTGCGAATCTTGCTCTTGGCGGCCAGCACAAACACCTCGTCACCCGGCAACACACGGGTACCCGGCGCCACTGGTAACTCGGCGTCTTGGCGGTACACGGCCACCACGCGCATGGGCGCCTCGGGAAACAGTTGGCGGAACTCACCAATGGTGTGATTCACCAAAATGCTGCCCTCGGCCACCCGCACCGCAATCAGGTTGGCCTGCCCTTGCGAGAACTCCAGCACCTGCAGCGCTTCGGGAAAGTCAATGAGCTGGTTGATATAGCGCATCACCGACTCTTCGGGGCAGATCACATGGTCCACCGCAAAGCCGGCGTTGCTGAGCAACTCGTCGCCCTCTTCAAACTCGGGCGAGCGAAGGCGGGCAATGGTGGTTTGAATGCCGAAGATGCTGCGTGCTACCTTGCAGGCGGCCAAATTGGTTTCGTCCAGCGAGGCACAGGCAATGAAGAGGTCGGCGTCGTCGGCGCCGGCGCTGCGCAGCACCGAGGGTTGAATGCCGTTGCCCGCCACGCCACGCAGGTCGAGTCGGTCTTCCAGCACCCGAAGCCGTTCGGGATCGGGGTCAATCAGGGTGATGTCGTTTTGCTCGGAAACCAGACTCTCGGCGACGCTCTCGCCAACCCGTCCGGCACCCAGAATGATGATGCGCATGAGTAAACCTTCTAAGGACTTGGATCATAGCGGGGGCACAAATCCCGGCCAACGCTTAAGATGGGGCAAGACAACAACAGCGCCCCACCCAACGCGGCGTAGGACAGCGACCCTCGCTGTTCGCCTCCGTGGTGAGTGCAGAAAACGCCCGCCCACATGCTCCAAAAACTACGCCGCATCCTGCTCAGCCTGCCCGTTTTGACGGTGGCGGGCTTGTGTGCGCTGTATCTGGTTGTCGGCTTCTGGGGGTTCCCTGCGTTGGCCAAGTGGCAGGGTGAAAAACAGGTGCGCGAGAAGCTGGGCCAAACTTTGAGCGTGGCCGACATTCGCTTCAACCCGCTGGTATTTCAACTTGAGGTGCGCGACCTGGCCTTGGCCGATGAGCAAGGAAAAGCCCTGCTGGGGTTTAAGCGCCTGTGGGTTGATTTTGAGTTGTGGCGCAGCCTCGTGGACCAGAGTTGGACGTTTTCAGAGGCCACCCTTGACGCCCCGCAGCTGCAATTCACGCTACTGAAGAACGGCCAGCACAACTTCAGCGCCCTGCTGGCCAAACTGGAAGGCGACAACACGGAGCCGCAAGAGCCCAGCCCCTTGCCGCGATTGGCCGTGCAACGACTGGCCGTCATGGATGGTGTGGTTGAGGTATCTGACGAACAACTGGCCCCGCCCCTGATTTCGCGCATCGCCCCACTGGCCTTGTCCGTCGACGGCTTGTCAACCGGGGCAAAAGCAACCACCCGCTACCAATTGACGGTGCCTACCGCCCAGGGCGAATCCTTCACCAGCGATGGCAGCCTGAGCCTGAACCCCATCGCGCTTCAAGGCCAACTGGCGCTCAAAGACATTCAGGTCAACACGCTGGTGCGGGCTCTGTCGCGCTGGGTGGCCATTGACGCCCCGGCCGGCCAACTCGCCGCCAACGGGCGCTTTGACCTGGCAGTAGACGCCCAAAACCAACTGGTGGGCACCCTGCAAGGCCTGGGCTTAAACGTGACTGGCCTGTCCGTGACGGCGCCCGGTGGCACAGCGCCCTTGCTGGCGCTGGAAAAAATAGGCCTGACGGACGGCCGTGTGGATCTTTCCCAGCAGCAAGTCCATTTTGCGCAGTTCACGCTGAACAAGGGTCAGGTCAACGCAGCCACCAACGCCCAAGGTCAGCTCGACTGGGCCACGCTGGTTCGCCCCCGCCCCGACACCCCGCCCGAGCCGCCCGCTGGCGCGCCATGGCAGGTGTCAATTGCCGACGCGTCAATCAGTTCTGTGGCCGTCAATTTTCAAGACGCGAAACAAGGGCAGCACGCCAAGATCGACGCCGTGGCATTCAGCGCCTCACCCAGTGGCGAGTTTGGCGCCTCCGCTCTGGCCTTGCAGCTTGGCCCCGTCCAACTGGCCGTGACCGGCATGCAACTGGAGAGCCCCGGACAACAACTCGCCCTGCCCGCGCTGGAGGTCAAAACGACTCAGGCCAATCTGAACCAAGGCGGCGACGCACTCAAGGTGTCACTGGACGCCCCCTACATCGGTCTCGCCAATGGTCTGAGTGCCCAAGATGCCACAAACCGCGTCACGCTGGCCAGCACCTCGCTGCAAGCCGACCGGGCCACCATGACGCTCGCTGGCGCGAACACCCAAGCCTCGCTCAGCGGCACTCAACTGGCCTTGACTGGCGCCACGTTTCGCCAGGACGGGCAAGATGCGTCGCTGGGAGAAGGGGCCTTGCGTGGCCAGGAGTTGACCTTGAATCTGGCGCCGGGCCAAACGGATATCAACCTCAGCCAATTGAGCAGCACGCTGTCCCAACTCAAAGCCCAGCGCGGCGCCGAGTCGGCCGCGCTTGACCAATTGACTGTTCAGGGCGCGAAGGTCTTGGTGAAGCAAGGCGCCAACGCGCCCTTGTCCGTCACCCTGCAGACCACCACCCTAGTCAGTCGCGGCACGGCCCTGAAACGGGGTAACGAGGCCTTGATCCTTGGCAGCGCTGACCTCAAAGCCGAGCAACTGGCCCTGACGCAAGACAAAGGCCAACTCCAGCTCAACGGCACCGCCGCCGCACTGGATTTAACCGGCCTCAACGCCCAACAAGGTGAGAACGGACTCTCGCTGGCAAGCGGCGGGCTCACAACCCGCCAGCTCACACTGGACACCACGGGCGCTCTTCAAGCCCGGTTGAACGACACCGCACTGAGCTTGAGCAAACTGTCTGTCAAAGCGCTGGGCGCGCCGGCTGAATTCGGCCATGTGGCCCAAGCGAAGATGAGCGCCCAGTCGCTGCAATTGACTTTGCCCGAGGGCCCGCTTGAACTCACCGGCGACGGCCTGAACGCCGAGCTGACCCAGGCCGTGCTGAACAGCCCGGCCGATGGCGCGGAACTGCTCAACGTGGGCCGGGCGGCGTTGGCCGGGGGCGTGCTGCGCCTGGCCCAGCAGCAGTTCACCGCGGACACCCTCACGCTGGCCGGTGGCCAAGCCCGTACCTGGCTGGATGCCAATGGGCAGTTCAACCTCATCGGCCTGTTTGACACGCCAACCGCAGCCAAAGCCGGCGCAGCGCCCTCACCTTCGCCAGCCCCGGCCATAGCCAAGGCACCCGCAGCCACCCCTTGGCGAATCGCCGTGAAGCAAACCGCGCTGGACGCATTCGCGCTGGGGTTTGAAGATCGTCAGGTGCAGCCCCCCTTGGCGCTGCAGCTGGGCCCCATCCGCGCACAGGTCAAGGCGTTGGACACCGGGTCAAACGCCGCCCCCATGCAGTTAGATCTGAAAACGACGCTGGCCAGCGGTGGCGAGATTCAGGTGGCTGGCACGGTGCACACCGCCACCGGCGCGGCCGACCTGCAACTCACCTTGAATGACATTGCGCTGGCACCGGTGCAAGGCTATCTGTCCAAATATGCCGAGTTGCAGCTTGCCGGCGGCACAGCGTCCAGCCGTGGCCGGTTGCGCTATGGCGACCCGCAAGGGGCAGGTGCGAAGCTCGTCTTTGAAGGCCAGATGGCGGTAAAGCAGTTCCTGCTTGAAGAGATCGAGCCCAAACGGCCCTTTGCCGGATGGGCATCAATGGGCGCCGAAGAGGTGCTGCTGACCCTGACGCCAAACCGCCTGGATGTGACCGAACTGCGCATTGACAAGCCCTCCGGGCGCCTGATCATTGCTGCTGACCAATCGGTGAACCTGACCGATGTTCTAAAGAAAACCGAACCAGCGACGCCACCCGCCCCACCCAACGATGCGCCTGAGGCAACGGCGGAGAACTCGCAGGAGATTGACTTCCCCGTCAGCATCGCACGGGTTCGCGTCGCTGACGGCACGCTGGAGTTTTCGGACGCCAGCCTGCGCCCCCAGTTCGCCGCGCGCATGCATGAACTCAAGGGCGTGGTCACCGGCCTCAGCAACGACCCCAACCAGAGTGCCAAATTGCAGCTGGATGCACGGGTCGATCAATACGGCTCGGCCAAAATTGGCGGCCAAATCAGCCTGATGAGCCCCGAAAAGCTGACCGAGATTGACATGTCGTTTCGCAACCTGGAAATGACCTCGCTGTCACCTTACGTGGTCAAGTTTGCCGGCTACCGAATTGCCGGCGGGCGGCTGTGGCTGGATTTGCAATACCGCGTCAAAGACGGCAAGTTGTTGGGCGAAAACAAGGTGCTACTCAAACAGGTCGCGCTGGGCGAGAAAGTGGAAAGTCCCGGTGCCCTTGATCTGCCGCTGGAACTCGCCATTGCCATCCTGGCCGACTCTGACGGTGTCATCGACATTGGCCTGCCGGTAAGTGGCGATCTGAACGCCCCCGAGTTTGACTACGGCGCTGTCATTGGCAAAGCCATTGGCAACTTGCTGGGTGGCATTGTGACCGCCCCCTTCAAAGCACTGGCGAGCCTGTTTGGTGGCGGCAGCAAGACGTTGGACACGGTCGTTTTTGAGCCAGGGGCGGCTACCTTGATGCCACCCGAGAAGCAAAAACTTGTCACCATTGCGCGCGCACTGAAGGAGCGCCCCACCCTGAAACTGGTGGTGCCGCCGACCTCCTCGGCGGCCTTCGACACGCCCGTACTCAAGTCGCTGGCCGTGCGCCGCGACATCGTCACCGCCATGGGCATCACCCTGGCACCTGACGAAGCGCCGGGTCCGGTGGACGTGAGCAACGACCGCACACAAGACGCGGTTGAGGCCGTGTTCAGCACCCGTTACGCGCCGGAGGTGCTGGCCGCGCTGAAGGCACGCGCCGTGCGGGCCATCGAAGCACCCGCTGACGAGCCACCGCCCGAAGCAGGCGCAGCGTCCCGCCCACCGCCTCAGCCCCCTGTCGCCTTCTACCAAGGCCTGCTGGACCGGCTGGTGACGGAGCAAGCGGTGACTGACGAGATGCTGGAGCAACTGGCCATTCAGCGCAGTGATGCCATTGTGAAAGAACTCACCCAAACCCTGGGGATGGAGGGCGCGCGCGCCGCTGTCGGCCCAGTCCAACCGGCCGCGGCTGCCGACGCCCAATCCGTCACCCTGCAACTGAAACTCGAGGTCGCCCAATGACGCCTGCCCACTCCGACCTGCTGAGTCGCCTAGAAGCCCTCATCTGGGACAAACAGGTTTCAGAGCGGCCCCGATGGCAACAAGGCGCGCTGCGTCTGGTGCGCACGGTGCTGATTCTGGGGCGTGACCTGGCCATGGGCCAGCTCACGTTGCGCGCCATGAGCCTGGTTTACACCACGCTGCTGTCCATCGTGCCGCTGCTGGCCTTGAGCTTCTCGGTGCTCAAAGCCTTTGGCGTGCACAACCAGATTCAGCCCATGCTGCTGAGCCTGCTGGAGCCCCTGGGCGACAAAGGTGTGGAGGTAGCCCAACACATTGCAGATTTCATCCAGAACATGAACGTGGGCGTGCTGGGCGCCGTGGGCCTGGCGCTGCTGCTGTATACCGCCGTCTCGCTGGTGCAAAAAATTGAAGAGTCGCTCAACTACATCTGGCACATTCCCCAGCCCCGCCGCTTGGGCGAGCGCTTCAGCCGCTACTTCAGCGTGCTCATCATTGGGCCCATTCTGGTCTTCTCAGCCCTGGGCGTGACCGCCACGGTGATGAACATTGACACCGTGCGCCAGCTGCTGGCCGTGGACGCGCTGGGCCAGGTCGTTCAAGTGGCCAGCCGCCTGGTGCCCTACCTGCTCATCATTGCCGCGTTCACCTTCGTCTACCTCTACATTCCCAACGCGCGGGTGCGGTTGGGTGCGGCCTTGGTCGGCGGCACCGTGGGAGGCATTGTCTGGCAGACCTCAGGCTGGCTCTTTGCCATGTTTGTGGCGTCATCGGGGAAATACGCCGCGATTTACTCCGGCTTTGCCATTCTGGTGCTGTTCATGATCTGGCTGTATGTGAGCTGGCTGGTGCTTTTGTTTGGCGCCAGCGTGGCGTTTTACACCCAGCACCCCGAATACCTGTACCTGGGCAGCGGCGAGCCGCGCCTTAGCAACCGCGTGCGTGAGCGCCTGGCTCTGTCCCTCATGAGCCGCGTGACCAGCCGCTTTCTGGCCGGAGAGCCCGCCATCTCGCTGCAAGAATTCACCCAGCACCTGCGGGTGCCGATGCATGTGCTCAGCACCGTGGTCACCGCCTTGCAAGACAGCGAGTTGCTGCAGCAAACCGGTGACGACCCACCCCTGTATTTGCCCGCCCGCGACCCGTCGATGATTAGCGTGACCCAAGTGCTGGACGCCGTGCGCAGCGCCGGCGAAGCCCGCTTCTTCTCCCC
>JBBKVN010000489.1:0-2733 GCA_037968455.1 Rhodoferax sp. | reverse complement strand
GGCCCAGGCTGGTCTCATTGTGGCTGACGATGGCCGGGCAGCCCGCCGCATGGGCCGGCTGGGCATGGCGAAAGACCTGCTGTGCGTAGTTGACCTGCGCGCCCACAAACCACTGGGTGTGGGGCATGGACGCTTCGTCACAAACCACCGAATGCGGCGTGGGTGAGGCCAACTCGAAATAGTCCCAGACGCTTTGCCAGAAGCCATTCAAATCGGTGGTGGACCAGTGCCACAGCGCGTCATAAGACGCAAAACGCCGCCCGCGCTGGTGTTCCAGCCAATGCTCATACAAAGTGATTTGGGGCAGAAACGGGGGGGTGGGATGGAACGTCATGGCTCAAGGGTAGCCTGAGCCGGGCCATGCACGCAATCGCCTGCGCGTCAGATGCCGGGCCGGGTGATCAGCAGCTTTTCCAGCTCGTCGGGGGGCATGGGTCGGGCAAACAGGTAGCCCTGCGCATAGTCGCAGCCCGCCTGCTTAAGCAAGTCCCGCTGTTCTTCAGTCTCAACTCCTTCGGCCACGACCTTCAGATTGAGTGCGTGCGCCATGGCGATGATGGCGTGAGTCAGCGCCAGATCGCTGGAGCCGGGGGCCAGGTTGGAGATGAAGGAACGGTCAATTTTGACGTAATCAATATCAAAACGCTTCAAATAGGCCAACGAGGAATAGCCGGTTCCAAAGTCATCAATAGCCACCTCAATGCCGGCTTCACGACATGATTTCAGAGTGGCCTGCACATTGGAGTCCGCGCCAATCAACAGTCCTTCGGTGATCTCCATGGTGATGCAATTTCCGGGCAAGCCCTGTTCGTGCAATTTTTCCCGCCAGGTGCCCGTGAAGTTCTTTTCGCGCTGGAATTGCACCGGTGACTTGTTGACGCTGACTTGGAAATCAGGGTAGTGGCCCGCACGCCAGCGCTTGACCCAGCGCACCGCCTCGTCAAACACCCAGTCGCCAATGGGCACGATCAGCCCGGTTTCTTCGGCCAGGGGAATGAACTCGACCGGTGACACCGCGCCCAGCACCGGGTGGCTCCAGCGAATCAAGGCCTCGGCTTTGTGAATACGCCCGCTGGCCATGTCCACGATCGGCTGAAAGTGCAGTTGAAACTGCCCCAGAACCAGGGCTTGGCGCATCTGGGCAATCATGTGCATGCGCCGCTGCGCGGCCTGCTCCAGTGCCCGGGTGAAATAGCTGAACTGGTTGCGACCCCTGGTTTTGCTGAGGTACATCGCCTGGTCGGCGTTCTTCAGCAGGTCCTCGCTGCTCTGAGCATCGTCGGGGTACAGGCTAATGCCAATGCTGGCGGACACCACGACTTCACCCCCCTCCAGTTCAACCGGTAACTTCAGTTGGTCGTTCAGGGCCTGGGCCACGTCGCTGGCCATGCGGCCATCGTGCAACTCAGACAATAAGACGACGAACTCGTCACCCCCCATGCGCGCGACTGTGTCGCTGGCGCGAACACAAGTACGAATGCGCTGGGCGGCCTCCCGCAGCAATTGATCACCCTGCGCATGGCCCAGGGTGTCATTGACTTCCTTGAACTTGTCCAGGTCAACAAAAAGCACCGCCAGCTTGTGCGCGTTGCGCTGTGCCTTGGCGATTTCCTGACTCAGGCGCTCCTGCAGCATGACTCGGTTGGGCAGCTGCGTGAGTCCATCAAAATGCGCCTGATTCCAGATGAGTGCTTCGGCGCGCTTACGCTCGGTGATGTCCAGAACCAGACCCATCAAGAGAGGGTGCTGGCCGCTGTTGTCGAGCTGCAGATTGACCTGCACGTTGTAGAGTGACTGGTCGGCGCGCTGATACACGGTCTCAAAAACAAGCAACTCCGTGTGGCCCTGCAGCAGGGGATCAAGCATCTGTCGAAACTGTGCATCGTTGAACTCTGGCTTCAGGTCCACTGGCGTCATCTGGCGCAAGATGGCCAGGCTATAGCCCAGGTTGCGCAAAGCGCCCGCGTTGGCGTAATCAAAACGCAGGCTAACCGGGTCAAACAGGTAGATTTCGTTGAGGCTGCGCTCCAGAATATGGGAGAGGCGGTGGCGTTGCACCTCGTCATGACGCTGCTCAGAGATGTCATGCCAGTGCACCACCACACCCACCTGCCGTCCGTTCATCACTTGCGCCCTGGGCCGACGCTCCATGACTCGCCCGTCCAGCCACAACACCTCGTCACACCGTTGATAGTCATCGGTAGACCACAAGGACAAACTGGAAGGTGTCACCACCTGCCTCGAGCAATGCTCCTGCATGCCCCTCGGGTCGCCAGAGGCGAGCAGCACCGGGGGGAGCTGCCAAAGCCGGACATAAGCCTGGTTGTAGGCAATCAACCGACCCGACATGTCAAAAGCGGCGACCGCATCTGGTGAGGCCTCCAGCGTGGAGTGCAGCAGCGACAAGGCATGGGCCTGCTCCCGCGTCAGCGCCTCCAGATCTGCTTTGGCCTGAACCAATTCCTGTTCCACCCGCCTCTGACGCTGCAACACAGCCGTGGAGGTCTCCAGCGCGGCGCGCTGCAACTGCCGCGCATTGTCAAAGGTTGCGTTGGTCGCGTCACTCATAGCACTTTATACGCCGATCAAGATAAGGAGGCGTCCGAATGGGGATGCGTCAAGGTCCATTCAACCGAACAGCACCGCGCTGGCCAGCCGAGTTCCCGCCACCCGGCTTTGAATTTTGGCAAACGCGGTATCGCGCGAGGTCGACAGGTCGTCTGAGAACGGGGC
>JBBKVN010000488.1:0-6473 GCA_037968455.1 Rhodoferax sp. | reverse complement strand
TGAGACACCACGTGAAACTGCATCTTGGTGGGGGTGGTGGTCATGTCGTTTTCTTTTCCTTGGGTCAGACCATTCTCTGCTCACATCCACTGCAAACACAGTGTCATCTTGTAAAGGGTCGTCAGCCAGCCGCCGCGTGGCGCCAGCGACATTCAAGCTAACTTGGCCGTGTGTTCGTTCAGCAGCACTTGGCCAAGGCTGCATAAACCTTTTACTTCTGACGTCAGTGGAAAACAGGTGGACTACCTCAAACCATATTGCGCAGTTTCAGACTTTATTGCCCGTGAACACCCCTTGTTGTTCTCAAAAAAGTTCGTCGCTATCAAATATCGACAAGTGATTGATTTGTTGTATTTATTTTTTGAATCCAAAGTTCGTCGAACTTTATGTGTGAGATCAATCGAATGATGATCTTGGCGGCCTTGAGTTCCTTTTTCAGGGCGGCCATGAGGTCGGCGGTGGTACTCATGGGGCCGATTATGGATTCCCCGCCGCGCGCGTCTTCAAGTCCGCTTATTCACACACGGCCTGGCATTGGGCCGGGTCGCTGGCGCAGGCCGGAGCCACGGTGCAGGTCTTGCGCGTGCGGTGGGTCAGCACCACGTCCGAGCCGTACAGGCACATCACCGAGGTGATGGAGCCCTTCTGGGTTGAGAGCATCCGGGTCAGGTTGGACTTCTGGTTGGATGAGACCGGGGTTTCGCACGACAGGTAGCCGTCGAACGCACCATCGACGGACTCCCACAGGGCGGTGTTCTTCAGGCGGCGAAATTCCTGGTAGTCGGTGCAAGGGCCGGTCTTGCCTTGATAGGCATTGCTGCTTTCACTGCAAAACCCATTGAAGTGAGCACGCATCTGTTCCTCGGTGGGGCAGGCGTTGACCTGGCGCATCTGCTCCAGCGACGGGCAGGACAGGGTCTGGGCATGGGAAACCGTGGCAGCCAGCAGCAGTGCGAGCGGGGCACGGCGCAAGAAGGTTTGGAGTGTGTTCATACCGAGACTGTACGGAGTCTCAAGCCACTTGATCCTTGACGAAGATCATGTTGCAAGGGATTGGTCGCCCCCCGGACCCCGTTGAGCATCCCCAATGGGGTCGAGGGTGCTTTTCACCGCTGGAATCTGCGCCAACAGTACCCGACCGATCCACCGCCAAAATGCGCTGTTCACCAGAGGGGTTGGCGGTGCGCCGGGTATGGCGGGCGCATAGCTATGCGGCAGCGAGTCTGAGTCACCGTTTTGCCCGGTCATATGGCTATTTTGAAAATGATCCCTACCTGTCCGTGAATTCGTGAAATATATTCGAGGCGGCAATTTCCGTTGTCATACCTATGGAATTAGACCAATGATCCGGTCGCCCCCAAACACAAGCGGCGCGCGTCAAGTAACTCATCGGAACTGCTTATTGCCATCCAGCGGTTACTGCGAGTGATTGCGGCCATCAGATCACAAATACACGACATTTGGCCTTTTACCAAACACTGACCTTGCCACCTGTATCAAGTGCTCGTGGTGGGTGAGAAAAATCACTAGTGTTTTTTCTGACAATTTGGCTAGGGCCTGAAGTCCAGCCCTCGCCCGTCCGTCGTCGTAGTTGACAAAAAGATAATCCGCAATAAATGGCAGGGGAATGGCCTGCTCAAGATGCGTAAGCAAGCGGCAAACCCACCTTGACCACGGGAGATACTGTGGTGGTTGATCCAGCCGAGTTCAGGCCTGTGGCGACCAGCGGTGCGGTAACAACTCGCCGATCATGCTGTTGCGCTCCGTGGGCAAACCGGCCAGAACGTCCTTGAGATAGGGATATCGATTGGACCCATTGAGCTTGGCACTCTGGATGAGGCTCATCACAGCAGCGCCACGCTTACCCGCACGCAATGAGCCTGCGAAACAGACCCAACACCAGATTCCGGAAATTTACAGAAAAGACGTTGCTTTATCTCTCCGCGAGCGATTCCAAATCGGTTGGATGGGGCACCACGGCATGCATTCTGCGCGCCATGCCCACTGCCGCATGCCTCAATGCCGACCAGACACGGCGGTAGGTTGATGATGAACGGCGCCATCTGGGCTCGCTTGAGTTGCTACTTCAACATCACCTTGCCGTGCAGATCGATGCTCAATGTTGTAACCTTCATTGGGACGCTCCTGTATGTTCAAGCGGGTTGCAACCAAGCAAAACAATTCAAAATCTTTCCATGAAGCGAAAAGACCTTCGTCCACAGTCCTATGTGAAGCAAATTTGTTGTGACCGCTGTGGTCGCGAGGCCGAGGTGCACGACACTGACTGTGAATTTGTTGAATTCACTTCCATCGAATACAAAGCCGGATATGGGTCTGTTTTCGGCGATGGCAATAAGGTGGAGGTCGATCTGTGCCAGCACTGCGTCAAAGAGCTGTTGGGGCCATGGCTTCGAGTCATGGATTCCACAAAGGGTTTCGACCGGTGGAATAGGGCGGTGAGTTTCCACATCAAGCTTCGTAGGGGCCATTCCATGCTGCTCGATTTCGCTGCAGTGTTTGTGAAGGTGATGCGTGGTTTTGCCGTTAACCTTCGTTTTCGCGGTAACCGGAGAGCCTATGAGCGAGCATTACCAACTCAACTTTGATTTCGGCTTGGACCCGTATGGTCCTGACGCCTGGCCTCGCGCATTCCTGGCTTTGGCTGGTGGTCATCCGCCGGTGCCGGCTGACTTGGCCGCGTTGCCGGCATTGGTCAGGCACTACCTGGGTGGCGGCGACTGGTTTCCAGTGGCTGGCCGGGTGGAAACCATCGGTTCGCTGGTTCGCATGACACGGCACGCCGAAAATCCACCCTTTCGAGATCATGCGCGCGACCCACTCTGGACGGTTCAGTTCTCGATCTGCATGCACGACGATGAGTACATGAATCGTGGCTATGGCCTCTTTGCAGCCATCGCTGAGATGACGGGTCGGGACGGCCTTTTCTGCGTTGAGACCATACAGGGGGTCACTGACAGAGTCACCCACTTCTATCGCGAACACAAGGATGTACTGATCGTGAATATCAAAGCATCCTCAGCCCCTCCGAGGCTCGCGCCAGACAGCACCAAGACTTTTCAGGAGGCCTTCCCAAACCTCAATCCCGCGACCGAAGCTTCGTTTTACGTGGAAAAGGTATATCGAATCCCTGGTGAGGAACTGCGGAGCTGGTGCACAGAATAGGTGGCCCTATCTTGGTTTAGATGTCCCGCAGCCATTTAAATGGCTTGGCTACTGCGTCTTGTCCTTGCACTGTATGCATCGATGACGGTGTTTCAAATCACCTCATCGACCATACCGCTAATATGCTCCCGCAAGCGCACGAAAAGCGCCTTGCGTTGCCGTATTCAAAGGAGGTCTCTCATGAAAAATCACAAAGTATTTGCCCGCGCCGTTGCGCTTGCAGCAACGGGTCTGACTGCTCTTTTGGCACAGGCCGATGTTGCTTCCAACCTCAAGGTCATCCAGAGTGCCGCTCAAACAGGCATGTGGACGATTTCAACCAGCGGCAAGCTGGGTGAGATGGTCATACCGAGCAAAACGGAAACCGCGTGCGTCACTAAAGAAGAAATTTTGGAAAATTACAACCACGCCGTTTGGTTGGACAAGGGTGTCGAGGAAAAGGATTGCCCCACCTCGCTCACCACCAACACGAGCACACTAGGCGTTGCCACGGCAATCTGTCCGCCGTCGAAGATTGTCATGGGCCAAAAGGCGATCCGTGTGCCCGAGGTCAGAGTCAGCGTTGAATTCAAGCAAATCAACTCGAATCAATGGACCACAAAAATGGACAAGGTTGTGACCACGATGACCTATCACGGAGAGTCAACAGCCGATTGCACCAAAACACGGTGACCGGCGAACGTGAGTTGGTGAAATTTTGCTGACGGGTTCGTCCTGAAGGGCGGCCGAAGAAGGGAGAAAACTGATGGGAAACAGAAGCTATCTTTTAACCAAGTCCACAGAGGCAGCCACTTGGACGCCGCGCCTGGAAGCCAACAACACAGTGCCTTTGGGCTGGCTGATGTTGATCGCAGCAGCCGATCTGGAATCAGCCAGCAGCAAGGGCGGATCGTCCCAGGTGCCTACCATGCGTCTGGCAGATGGGCCATCGGCGGGCGTGGGCATGAAACTTGGAGCTGCGCTGGCCCTGGCGGCTCAGCGCGGTGAAAGGGTCCGCACATGGTTGGGCGCACCAGCTGGTGAAGTGATCCAGCAGTTCACCGCATACCTGGTGGCAACGGGTGAGCAGGATCTGTACCTTGACCTGTCGGAATGGTTCGATGGGCATTCCAGTCATGAGGCGGGTTGGCAATGGTTGCGTGACACGATTGCCACGCTCGATACACCGCCCAAACGAGGCGCGCGTGCTGGGGCGGTTCCTCGGGCGGCGGCGCAAATGTTCAAGACGCTGGAGATCAAAGCCGCCGAGCACGAGTTGCCCTGGTTTGGGCAAGCCTTGGCGGGCATGGCCTGCGAGGGCACGGAAGCCTGGCGCCGTTACCCACCGCGGCCAAGGCGCAAGCCCGACGACAAGCTGGAATGGAGCTTTCAAGGTGGTGGGGAGCAGTGTTTGATCTCGGCGGACGGCTCGACTATGGTGATGCGGGCCAGGAACCACCAAGACCTTGCAACACCCATGGTGCGCTCAGCGGATGGCCATTACGCCCGCTTGCCGATCGATGACTCCGTCGGCCGCATCTGGACCAGCGCACTGAGCGCGGATGGCCAGGTTCTGATGGGTGCTTATCAGCACGGTAATCTGCAGGAGGAGGGCACCTATCGCTTCAGCAAAGACACTGGCTTTCAAACTTTGCTGGTAAACGATAAGGCATTAATTGGTGGGGCGCTCTCAGCCGATGGCGGCACTGTGGTGGGCTATACCTATGGGAACGATACCCGGACATACAAGGACACCCGTCCGGCGGTGTGGCAACGGGGCAATGGGAAATTGATTTTGAGGGCAGGTGAAGTCGCGTTTGGAAAAGCATCTTTGGCGTCTGCCGATGGCACGGTGATTGCCGGCGAGTGGCGTACAGAATCTCCCTGGAGCGTCCAGCCTTTCGTGTGGTCAGAGTCTTCGGGCGTGATGGAGCTGGGCGGTGATTTCAACGCATTCAACTGGCGTGCGCTCAGCCCTGATGGCCGATCGGGCATCTTTCGCGCCAACACCGTCTCAGATCGAACCGACATGACCTACCACTGGTCGAGGGAGCTGGGCGTTCGCCGATGTGATGACGCGCAGGGCAGTCCTGTCTTGGGAGGTTATGCGTGCTCAAGTCGCGCTGATGCGGTGCTGGGTCTGACGAGAGCGGAAGAAGATTTGACCGCTTACACGGTTCGCCTGTGGACCGCCGATGGCAAATGCGAAACGATTGATTTTGGCTCGGGCTGGTCGCGTTTCTTGGTCAAGCACGTAGGCCCTAAGGGAAACTGGTTTTGTTTCCTGGCCAATCGCGATAAAGATCACGTCCCCGATCACGGCCTCTTTATCTGGCATGCCGGAAAACCACTGCAAAGGCTGGCTGGCCCAGAAGGCATTGGCTTGTCCAGCTACAACATTGCAGCCACTTCCGATCCTGAGCCGGCCGAGGATCTGGTGCTGTGTTGCAACTGCTCCTGGTCCGACGGCAATTGCTTGCTGACACCAAACGGGCAAGAACGACTGCCCTTGGATCCCACCACGATCAGTTGACCGGAGCTTAATTCTTGGGAGATGACAAAGGACAAAGGATTTGAGCACCTCCTGATTTGAATCCACCAATGCGTAAAGTTGCCCCCGGCATCGTCATGCCAGCAGCAAATGTTCGGCCCATCGGTCGGGGCTTTTACAGCTGTATCGACTCCTGCACACAGCTGTCTGCAATTCGCCGCATACCCGTCATTGACCACTTAGGATCGGATGCCCGCGACGGGTCGACAGTGTGAGTTCAGCCCTTCGAGCAGCTGACATTCGACCGCGATTTGAAAGCGTACCTTCGGCCTGCCAAGTTGAATGACTGCAGCCCCCTCGACACCGGTCATCGATGCTGCCGCGTTGCCGGGCAAGCCGATGACGGCTTCGTGCCAGGCACCGTGAACCCACCTCCCGGCCGCGACTGACGGCCATCGCTGCAACGCTGCCACCCTCAAGGGGGATCGACTGTCCATATTGAGTGACGAGGGAGGCAGCCCGGCAGCCACTCACAACAAGTTGACTGGGGGTTCTTCAGCGAATCTTGTCTCAGACTTTATTGCGCTGTCTCAGACTCTATTGCCCGTGAACACCCATCAAACCTAATACGACTTTCTTACTCCACTGTCACGCTTTTTGCGAGGTTGCGCGGTTTGTCGACATCGGTGCCTTTGGCGCAAGCCGTGTGATACGCCAGCAGTTGCAGGGGGACGACGTGCAGCATGGGGGAGAGCTCACCGTAGTGCTCTGGCATATGAATCACGTTCAGGCCTTCGCTGCTCTCGATGCGGGTGTCGCC